>CP022585.1:0-300000 GCA_002243285.1 Candidatus Fluviicola riflensis
ATTCGCCGAGTGCTGTTTGTCCGGTATGCGAAAACGATTTGCAGTATACCTATTATGAAGATTATACAGAATCAACGTTGCTCGATCAGTTATTTTGGGGACGTGTTCCCATTCACCAAACGTATGCGATGCTACAGTTCGAAAAAGAGAACACCACACAATCTGTTTTGCACGCACTGAAATACAAAGACCGCCCCGATGTGGCGCGTTATTTTGGTGAACGGTTGGGTGAAAAAATAAAACGGCAAACCCGGTTTTCTGACCTCGAAGCGCTGATTCCCGTGCCGCTTCATCCGCAGAAGGAGTTCCTGCGCGGGTACAATCAAAGTCAGCTGCTGGCCGAAGGAATTGCTTCCGAATTGAGAATCCCGATCCGTGGTGATTTATTGAAACGGGTGGTGTTTACTGAAAGTCAGACCAAAAAAGGAAAACTGATGCGGTGGGAAAACATGCAGGACCGCTTTGAATCGCAGATAAAAGGTGCCAGTGAATTGAAGCATGTAGCAGTGGTGGATGACGTCGTAACGACCGGTTCTACGCTTGAAACCTGTGTGCGCCGTTTGCAGGAAACACTCCCCGATGCGAAGATTAGTGTGATTAGTTTGGCGATGGCGAAGTAGATTAAGACCACAAGACACAAGACCAAAGACATGAGACGGGTATCCGTTCTTCATCTTTGGTCTTCCGTCTCATAGTCTTGAGTCTTTCAGTCTATTTGTCTTCTTTCGTTTTCACTACACGGACTGACTGTTTCACAGCTTTTCCTTTTTCGGGAGCAGGAGGTTGTGAGTTTTCCAATTCCTTGAGTTTTTTGTCCGCTTCGGCACCGGTATACGTTTCGGTAGCTGTTTTACCGTTTTCAGTACGTTTGATCGTCAGGGTTTTCACACCGTTTACTTCCTCCATGTTTACATCGATGGTAACACCGTCAACCACAGCGACTGTGTTTTCCTCAGAAGCCGGATCTTCCAGTTCTTTCAGTTTGGCTTCAGCTTCTTTCCCAGTGAAGGTTTCGACCGTTGTTTTACCATCTTCGGTTGATTTGATGGTTACTTTTTTTACCCCGTTTTCTTCTTCCACGCTGATTTCTTTCGAAACTTCTTTCTTGGTGGTTTTTGGCGTTTGCGCCTGGCAATTGGTGAAGATCGTCAAGGCCAGTATGGAGCCGAGTATTAAACCTGTCTTTTTCATGTTGTTGATTTTAAGATTGTGTAACATACTGCAAGGATAAAGGGTTTGGAAAGTGCTTCTGGTTAGGAGGAAGTTAATTGAGGTTAATTAAGGTTAAGTGCATGGATCCTCGCGCTGGTTTTGCAAACACGCCGGGGATTCTCGTTCTAAATAATAAGTTCCAGGTTTAAAAAATGAAGTTAGAAGCGATTTACGGAAATCTTCCCGTTCTTTGCAGCTCCAATACAGCGTATGAAAGTGCTCATTATCGGAAGCGGAGTTGCCGGCACATGTCTGGCGCATCGTTTCCTAGAAAAAGGAATCAACTTTAAGATAGTCGACAAAGGCATCAATCAGTCTACGAGAGTAGCTGCCGGAATCATCAATCCGCTGGTTTTTCGACGAATGACACTAAGCTGGCGCGCCGAAGAATTTATGCCTGCCGCCGATAAATTTTACAAGGAACTGGGCGAACAATTCAACCGCACGTTTCAATATCCGATCACGATCCGACGCTTATTCGCCAGTGAACAGGAAGCGGGTTATTGGCTCAAAAAACAACATTTGCCGCATTACAGCGATTTTATGTCCACGCAAACCGAAGAAGATGCGGCATTCCCAAGTCCGCAAAATACCTTCGGGACCGGTTTGGTGAAAGGTGCTTCTCACATTGATGCGGCTTCGTATTACCAAATCCACCGCGATTGGTTTTCCGAACAGGGTTTGCTGGAAACCGAGGAATTAGAGTATACGAACATTGAACCGGAAACAGCTACTTATAAAGGTGAAACCTATGATTACATCGTTTTCTGTGAAGGAAAGGACGGAATCGCCAATCCGTGGTTTGGGTATTTGCCGTTACAACAAACCAAGGGAGAAATCCTGACAATTCACGCACCAACGATTTCGCAGGATGAATTACTCAACCGCAAGTGTTTTTTGCTGCCGGTCGGGAACGGAAATTTTAGAGCAGGTTCCAACTACGACTGGGATGTCGACAATGTGATTCCTACTAAAGAAGCACGCGCTTTGATAGAGGAAAATATTTTATCGGTTACTGACGAACCTTACGAAGTAGTGGATCATGTGGCGGGCGTTCGTCCAACAGTGCCAGATCGCAGGCCGTTGTTTGGCAAACACACCGAATTTCCAAAACTGGTCATCGCCAATGGTTTGGGCGCAAAAGGCTACATGTTGGCACCGTTGATGATGCAGGAGCTGGCCGATTTTTTAGTGGAAGGAAAACCATTGCATCCCGAATCAGATATCGCGCGATTCAAGAAACGCTGAGGCCGAAAATCAACTGTTTCCATTAACAATCTTTTATGGTTTGGATTGACAGAGTTTGCGTAAATTTGCGGTATAAAATTTACAATTATGTACCCACAAGAACTCGTACAACCCATGAAGGAAGACCTTACACGTGTGGGCTTTCAACAACTCGAAACAGCAGAAGCTGTAGACAATGCTATTCCAAACAGTGAAGGTGTAACTTTAGTAGTCGTGAATTCCGTTTGCGGATGCGCGGCAGGAAATCTTCGTCCGGGCGTGAAACAATCGCTTCAAAACGAAAAATTACCGGCTCATTTGTACACTGTTTTCGCGGGAGTTGATACCGAAGCCACACAACAGGCACGTAACTATTTTTTACCATTTCCTCCATCATCGCCTTCCGTAGCGTTGTTTAAAGACGGCAAACTGGTGCATTTCCTGGAGCGTCATAACATCGAAGGCGTTAGCGCGGCATTGATCGCTGAAAACCTGGCGGCTGCTTACGACGAATTCTGTAACTAGGAGACTTAAGACTGAAAGACTTGAGATATAAGACCAAAGACAAGAGACAATTTTCGTCTTTATCTTTGGTCTTTATCTTTTAGTCTCAAGTCTACTGTCTTCAAGTCTTTAGTCTCCTATGATAATCGATACCCACACTCATTTATATTCTTCCCAATTCGACGATGACCGCACCGAGATGATCCAACGCGCGATTGCTGCCGGAGTGGAAGTCCTTTGTTTGCCCAATATCGACCTGGAAAGTATCCCCGGAATGCACGCCCTTGAAACGCAATTTCCCAATCATTGTCACGCTATGATGGGTTTGCACCCGTGTTCGGTGGATGAAAACTGGGAAGCAACGTTAGAAATCATGCGTTCGCACATCGACAGCCGAAAGTACATTGCCATCGGTGAAATAGGCGTGGATTTGTATTGGGATAAAACTTTTCGCGAAGCGCAAATGGAGGCTTTTCGTCGTCAGATTAACTGGGCGAAAGAAAAACAATGGCCGATTGTGATCCATGCGCGCGACTCGTTTCCGGAGATTTTTGAAGTCATCGACCAGGAAAATGACGAACGTTTACGCGGGATTTTCCACTGTTTCACTGGAACGGCTGATGATGCTAAAAGGATTGACAATTACGGCGGTTTTTTGCTCGGGATAGGCGGTGTGGTGACCTACAAAAAATCGGATTTACCCGAAGTACTGAAAACCGTTTCGCCCGAAAAACTGGTACTCGAAACCGATGCACCGTATCTTCCGCCTGTGCCTTTCAGAGGAAAACGCAATGAAAGTGCTTATGTATTGCATACTGCTGAAAAAGTGGCTGAAATCTACGAAATGCCTTTGCGTCAACTCACCGATCTGACCACCAAAAACGCCATCGAACTCTTCGGTTTGCAGCAAGCTGTTGCGAATCTCGGAAAATGAGCCAACTTTGTAGCTGGAATCTTAACGGATAAAGCGATGCAACAACCCAACGTTTTGGTAATTTATACCGGTGGAACCATCGGAATGGTGAATGATCCGGTGACGGGCTCGCTCACGGCGTTCGATTTTGGCGATGTGTACAAGCACATTCCTGAACTGGCGCGGTTGAATGCAAAACTGACCACAAAAGCGTTTGAACAACCTATTGATTCTTCGGAAATGAACCCGCAATTGTGGGCAGAAATCGCTCAATTGATACACGATCAATACGATGCATTCGATGGTTTTGTGATTCTGCACGGCTCCGACACCATGGCGTTTACCGCGTCAGCGTTGAGTTTTATGCTGCAAGGATTACAAAAACCAGTGATTTTGACCGGATCGCAATTACCAATAGGCACCATTCGCACCGACGGCAAGGAAAACCTGATTACGGCCATTGAAATTGCAGCCGCGCGAAATGAAGACGGCACGGCAAAGGTCCGTGAAGTCGCCATTTATTTTGAATATTCGCTTTACCGCGGAAATCGCACCTCGAAAGTTTCCGCAGAAGCGTTTGAAGCGTTTCGATCACCCAACCTGCGGCCATTGGCAGTTGCGGGAGTACACATCGATTACCGCGATCCGGAGCCGGTTTCTCAATTGAAAGAACTCACATTGTTTACTGAGTTTAATGCTTCGGTAGCGCTCATCAAGTTGTTTCCGGGCATTACCTGGAAAATCTACGCACCACTGTTTGATGTTTCTCAAACTAAAGGAATTATCCTGGAATCGTTCGGATCAGGCAATGCTTCTTCCGATGCCGATTTTCATCGCTTATTGAAAGATTATATTACTGCCGGCGGAGTGGTATTAAACATCACGCAATGTGCTTCGGGAACGGTAGAACAGGGAAAATACGAAACCAGTTCATTTTTCGCGGAAAACGGCGTGTTGTCGGGTTACGATCTCACCACCGAAGCAGCGGTGAGTAAATTAATGTACGCTCTGGGACGTTATCCCAATAATCCAGAACAGTTAAAAGCGCTTTTTTCGAAGGCCATTTGCGGCGAGCAAACGAATTAATCATTGGTATTCTTGAAAATAGTACTATTTTTGCGCACTCAAACAGAGAGGTGTCCGAGTGGTTGAAGGAGCTACCCTGGAAAGGTAGTATACGGGTAACTGTATCGAGAGTTCGAATCTCTTCCTCTCTGCCAGAACTATCCCAGGCGAAACAACGCTTGGGATTTTTTATTCCCATCCAGCGGAAAATTTATTTTCCAGTGCAGATGGGAATAAAAAATCCCAACAGTCGGCCGCGGCTGACTGGGATGCGTTGTGAAGCGAAACCTCTCTGAGATATTTAATCTCTTCCTCTCCAGCGGAAAATTCATTTTCTTTCAGCGGGAGAACCAAGGTTCGAGAGTTGAAATCGTCTACTTCGTATTCATTTTGTATATTCGTTAGCAATGATAACTCCAATTGAAAAAACAGTTCTGATTAACGCTCCCGCATCAAGGATCTGGGAATATTTGACGCATCCGGAGCGGATGAAGCAGTGGATAGGTGAACCTGAAATGAACATTGAAATAGTCACGGATTGGGAGGTTGGAAAGGAGATCATCATTCGCGGATTTCATCATGCCGATTTTGAAAACAAAGGAATCGTATTGCAATTCGAACCAAATAAATTGCTACAGTATAGTCATTTGAGTTCGTTGTCGCGGTTGCCAGATGTGGATGAAAATTACTCCGTCATTACGTTCCGTTTATTTTCCGATAAGGAGCAAACAGCACTAACTGTGAGTGTTGAATATTTCCCAACGGAATCGATCTACAAACACCTTGACTTTTACTGGAAAACGACGGTTGAAATCTTAAAGAGAATGATAGAAGAAGGAGAATAAATCGGGTGTTCCTCCTACGACAACTGCTGCTTCCTGAACAACAACTTATACACCGCTTTCTCGACTGGGAGCTTGAAGAATTTGCGTTTGCAACGCCATTGGGCAAGCCACTGTAGCGGGCGAAGAACCACGCGCTGCCGCGAATAGGCGATTTTGACGTAAAACTTGAACCGTTCAAAGAACAGGTGTTTTTCACCACTCACCCACGGACCGGAAGAACCGATGTAATCGAAGTCTGACCATTCGTGAATCGTTTGTGGCAGCTGATAACCTTTCTTAATGACTTCTTCCGTAATGCTGGAACCCGGATAGGGCTTGAAATAAAAAATCGGGGTTGAAAAATCGGGATGCATTTGGTTTAGTTCCAACACCATATTCACTGTTGCATCCAAACTGCCTTGCGTTTCGTCGGGGAAACCCACGATAAATGGGAAAATCACCGAAATACCGAATTTTTTACAGCGATCAGCGCAGGTGTAGACCTGTTCCATTTTGATGTCTTTTTTAAGCCAGTCCATCATTTCCTGCGACCCGGATTCTACACCGATGAGCACGCGTCTCAAACCAGATTTCACGCATTTCTCAAAATCTTCTTCGCTCATACGCGAACCCTGATCGGCCCGCATCGTAGCAGCCCATGTGAAATTCAGGTTTCGTTCAGTAATTTTTTCGGCAATTTCAACCACCCGGTTCCGGAACGTAAAATAGGTTTCATCCTGTAGATTGACATCCGTAAATTGGTATTTGTGGTACAGTTTTTCCAGCTGATTCACCATCACTTCGGCCGAAATAGCCGTCCATTTTCGCTCATAAACAAAGGGATCTGCGCAAAAAGTGCAACGAAAATGACACCCGGTGGACGAAATGTAATCCAACTGGCGGCGTCCTTTTTTCTCAAAATATTTTTCCACATCAATCAGCCCGTAATTCACATCGGAAAACTGGTCCATCGGTGTAATGATGCGCGCAACGTTTTTCACAATTTTACCTTCGCTGTTTCGGTAACAGATTCCGGGAATATTTTCCAGAGAACCGCCTGTTGCCAGCGCTTCAACGAGTTCTTTAAACGTTTGTTCACCTTGTCCCTGAACGGTAATATCAATGGTTGGTTCATCGATCAGGGTTTGCTCAGGAAATAACGAAGTATGCCATCCACCCCAAATTACGGGAATGTCCTTTCGCAGTTCTTTCACTGCCCGTGTAATCGCCAATCCGTCTTTGATCGGGCCCCCGGTGAGTGATGTCACTCCAAAGCAAACGGCATTATTCAAATGCAGGCGAATTTTTTCTAACGGGTCTTCTTCCAGGCGTGCATCGACAATAATCACCGTATACTTTTCCGGGTCCAGCACCGATCCGATGGCCAGTAAAGCTAGCGGCATATCGAAAAAGACTGCTTTCGGATTGTATAGAATGACTGTTTTTTTTACCATGCAAAGCTCTGAAGTATTCCAAACAAAGATACTTTAATTCACTACGAATGATCAACAACCTGAAGGCAGAGGATCTCTTTTTGCAAATTTGATCATGAGTAACAGGATTATAATCAATGATTTCATTTGAATATTCAATTTACCATTCTCTTTGGGTACGGCTGATTGAAATTGAGTATTTTGGCAGTAACAAACACACAAACACCAATGAGGGGGACACTGATCATTTGCGCACTGCTACTGCATTTTACTACAGATGCAAAAACGTTGAAACTCGATTTTGAACCGCAGGGACGAACGATCAAAATATGTTTTGACAGCCTTACAATTTATACGGACACTACGGCGCTCTTTTCCGTTTACGAAAAGTTCGGGACCATCAAAGATTACAATTCAAGGCTGATGACTTTTGTGCGAAGCCAACTGAAAAAATCTGATAATGATACGCTTACGTTTTCAGGAAAATTTATTCCGTTTAATGATGGTATTCAGACAAAAACGCAGGAAGACTGGTATGTTGAATGGGCGATTCTGCATTTGATTAAAACCAAAAAGCTAAAGATGTATGATAAGCACGGAAGGCAAGTAAAAGCAATCCGATCAAAAAGAGTGGGGAAAAAGAAGAACCATTTTGTGAAACGCTCTTTTATGAATAAAGCAACCGGCGAAGAACTGTTTAAAGAGATTTTATTCGCCCGGATTATAGCAACTCCCGATTTTTAGGACTAAACGCGTCACAATTTATTATGACCAACGTCTGTAATCTGGAATGATTGAAACAGCATAAATGGAACGTAAAAAAACGCTGAGAACCTGCGAAAAAGGGCATAGCTATTACAAATCGACTGACTGCCCAACGTGTCCGGTTTGTGAGCAGGAACGTAAACCTGCTGACTCATTCCTTGCAAAACTTAGCGCTCCGGCCCGGCGAGCGTTCGAACACCACGGCATCACAACATTGGAAAAACTTTCGACCTTCAGTGAAAAGGAAATCCGTGCATTTCATGGTGTGGGACCTTCTACAATTCCTATGCTGAAGAAAGAATTGCAATTGGCTGGACTTGACTTAAAACAATGATTAAAAACACTCAGAACCAAATTAACAACCCGTGCCGGGAACTTGCCGGTGTGAATGTGCTTTAATTCAGCTTGCATATCAATTGTAATCTTTTTCGGAGATTTTAATCCGGAATTCTGAGAAGAAGCCACTGCATATTGTAGTGGTTTTTTACTTTTTGGGCTACCAAGTATCATTGAGAAGCAGATGACAACGAATGGAAACTGATTCATAATCTGGCTGTAGTTGAGCCAAAGAAATAGCGATTCTGAAAAACATGTGATTTGTGTAACAACCGACATTAATTGTGTAACATATTCTCGTCGAATAGGGCGTACCCTTGCCTGTTGTGAAAATTCATTCACATCAACTAATCAAAACTTCTTTATGAAATTCTCACTGCTATACGTGGTCACCACGTTAGTCCTTTTGCTTATACCCGGATTTATCATTGCTCAGGCCCCAACTTTAGGCACTACCGCAAATTTTGTACTCTTTTCTACCGACGGAGCAGTCACCAACTCAGGCATCTCTCACGTTACAGGAGATGTTGGAACAAACAACGGTTCAAGCACCGGTTTTGGAAATGTAAACGGCGTAATGCATGATGCTGACGGAGCAAGTGCGCAATGTGCCATAGATTTATTAATTGCCTACAACCAGTTGAACAGCACTGTTCCCGGATTTTTCCCGGCACCACAATTGGGAAACGGACAACTACTCACAGCCGGTGTTTATTCTATTTCGGCAGCCTCGTCACTTGACCTCGATCTTACATTGGATGCGCAGGGAGATCCAAACGCTGTATTTATTTTTCAAATTCAGGGGCCGCTTTCTGCAGGAGCCAATTCAAAAGTCAAGTTGATCAACGAAGCCCTGGCCTGCAATGTATTCTGGAAAGTTGAAGGATTGGTAAGTATGGCAACAGGCACTTCCATGAAAGGAACAATCATCGCCAATAATGCAGCAATTAATATGAGTGTAGGCGATACGCTTGAAGGAAGAGCCTTTTCAACCACCGGTGCAGTAACATTGAATGGCGTGCTGGCTTATACTCCGGTTGGCTGCGGAAGTCCGATGCTTTCCGGCCCGGCTGCTCCCGGACTTGGAAGCGCGGCCTGTTATGCCATCTTTTCATCAAATGGTGCTGTTTCCAATAGTGGTGTTTCTATCATTACGGGTGACGTTGGTAGCAACAACGGTTCGGCTACCGGCTATAATCCAGCCGATATCACAGGAACTCTTCATCTCGTCCCGGATGGTTCCACGGCCCAGTGTGCAGCCGATTTGTTACTGGCTTACAATTATGCAAATTCTCTGGTTCCGGATATCGAATTGTTGTATCCTGCCCAGTTTGGAAACAACCTGGTACTTACTCCACATACTTACCGAATGAACGGTGCAGCTACTTTCACCGACTCCCTTTACCTTGATGCACGCGGAAATACTGATGCAGTATTTGTCATCCAGATCAACGGCGCACTGACTACCAGCACGTATTCAAACGTAAAGCTGGTGAACGGAACGCAATCAAAAAATGTGTACTGGAAAATTGAAGGTGCAGTGTCCATTAACAATTATTCAACGTTTTGTGGAACAATCATTTGCAACAACGGTGCAATGGCAGCGATCAATACCGGGGTTGTACTTGACGGCCGGTCATTGACTACCACTGGCGCATTGAGCACTACTGCAATCAATGCTATTGCACCTGAAATTCCGGGTAATTGTTCCAGTTTAGGGACGCAACCACTGGAAACAGCTGCAGATGTGGCAATCCTGTATCCGAATCCGTTCAGTACATCTGTGAGCATTTTGATTGAAGATATTTCATATCTGAAAACGGCTGAGTTAAGTTTGCGTAACGTGCTTGGGGAAGAAATCATGCATTTACCCCTCGACCAAAAATTAACCGTGTTTGAAACAGGTAATCTTCCTTCGGGAATCTATTTCTACACTATACAAAGCGATTCAAAAACGATCCAATCCGGAAAACTCTGCTCGCAGTAGTAACCCGAAACGAATTGATTGACAAAAAACCACTGCATGTTGTAGTGGTTTTTTATTTTTAGAGTCATCAAAACAATCAATCAACAGATGACAAAAAGAGAAAAAATAGAACAAGCGGTTACTGATTTTGTAAAAGGAGGTGATAATAGTGACGTTGTGTTACTGGATAACGTTTTACACAACGACTTTCGAGTGGCAAGCAATGGATTTATGGGAACGCCCGGGGTTACTATTATTGATAAGCAAACCTACCTGGCCAATATCAAAGCTGGAATTTTCGGGGGACTACCCAGAACCATGAAAATTGAAAGCGTTGATGAAAGCGACACAATTGCGTTGGTTAAACTGCGTTTAGAGAGTGCTGAAAATCATTTCGTTTCCTACAATTCTCTAGTACTGGATGTTGACAATGAATGGAAACTGATAGATAATTTGGCCGTTGTTGAGTCAACGAAATCATAAAAGGATTTACGATAAATCACTACCTTCGCCATTCACCAACACTCACAGATCATGCAACTCCTTTCCAATATTCTCATTGGCATTGTCGCGTTTGAACACCTTTACATTTTGTGGCTGGAAATGTTTGCGTGGGAAACCGCCGGAAAAAAAGCATTCAAAGGTTCATTGGCCGACGAAATGTTCAAACCAACGAAAAAACTGGCCGCCAACCAGGGATTGTACAACGGCTTTTTAGCCGCCGGTTTGGTTTGGTCGTTGCTGATCTGCGATCCGGTTTGGCACTTCAACGTAGCGGTATTTTTTCTAAGTTGTGTAGTCATCGCCGGAATTTACGGTGCACTTACTGCCAGCAAAAAGATCTTTTTTGTACAGGCATTGCCTGCCATCATTGCACTTGGCGTGACCATCGCTGCGAAGCTGATTTGCTGTAAAACAGGAAGCTAATCTGCTTTTTTAGAAAAGAAAGACATTATTCTCCTTATTTTTACCTCCGATGGAACAGCGGGCTCACTACGATTTATTGCAAGTAGCACTAGCTGCGGTTGTAGAAGCCTCGGCCGAAATAATCCGTGTTTACAAAGAAGGATTTTCGCCCAATTATAAAAATGACGGAAGTCCCGTTACACAAGCCGATCTGGCTTCTAATGCTATTCTCGAACGTCATTTGATTCCCACCAACATTCCCCTTCTTACCGAAGAAAGCGTGCACGCGCCATACGAAGAACGTCATGGGTGGGAACAATTGTGGTGCATTGATCCGCTGGATGGCACCAAAGAATTTATCAAACGCAACGATGAATTTGCCATCAACATTGCGCTAATCGAACACAAAAAACCGGTACTTGGCATTATTGCTTCGCCCGTTGAACAGACTGTTTTGGTCGGTGGTAAATACGTGAAACCGGCGCTTATTTCGTTTGAAAAAATTCATGATCGCGCTGCCTGGCAATCCATCGAATGGAAACATGAGATCAATTCACCGATTGTTATCGCAACTTCCAGAACACCACATTCGGGTGCTACGCTGGAATATATTCATAAAACCGATGCGCAATTCGGAGCACACGCATTCCTGAAGAAAGGAAGTGCGCTGAAATTTTTTGACCTTGCACTCGGAAAAGCAGACGTTTACCCGCGTTTTGCTCCAACGATGGAATGGGATATTGCTGCCGGACAAGCAATTATGGAAGCCTTGGGTGGAAGCGTTTATCACGCCGTTTCGGGCGAACCATTGTATTACAACAAAGCCAACCTGCTCAATCCGTATTTTGTGGTAAACAGCCATGCGGTCAACAAATACCTGGAACGTCATGCGCTGTAGTTGGCTGGTGCTTTGCTGCTGTTTGATCGCGATCATAGGGAAAGCGCAGGTTTTACCCATTGGTTCGGGTTTTAAGGACGTTCACTTTGCCCCGACTTCTTCCCGACTTACGGAACCGGCATTTTTCCCAGTAACAGAACGAAACATTAATCATCAGTTGAGAGATTCCGCAAAACGGTATTCAAACTTCGGGCATTACCTCTATCAGCGCCAGTTAATTGAAATCAAAGATTCTACCGTGGGAGCTTTATCTATTACACCTTTGCTCAACCTCAGTTATGGTGCCGAATTGCAGGATACCAATAAAACACGCTATCAAAATACACGCGGAGTGCGGGTGGAAGGAACCATTGGAAAACGCGTTACGTTTACAACGAGTTTCTATGAAAATCAGGCTATTTTACCAGGTTATGTTGCCGGTTACATTCAACAGCGCGGTGAACAATACCTCAATGCAGCCGATTCCCAGTATTACACCCAAAATGCGGTAGTACCCGGTGCGGCACGTACCAAACCGTTCAAAACGGATGGTTTCGATTATGCCTACGCAACCGGGATGGTTGTCGTTAATGTGCTGAAACGTTGCACGGTTATGTGGGGCAATCAACCGGTATTTGTGGGAAGCGGGCATCGCAGCATGCTCTGGTCGGATAATAGTGTTGGAGCCATAAACCTTCGCTTTCGTGTCCGTTTTTCCGAAAAATGGGAACTACAAAATATTAAGGGACGTGGGCTGAATTTGTTGCGAAGGCCCAATCCCAACAATGGTGAAGCCTTTTATGAAAACACCTCATTGAGCATTTCAACGCTTTATTTCCAGCCAAATGAACATTTCACCATCGGGTTGTTTGAAGCCGGAAAATGGTTTCGCGGCGATTCTGCTTCACAAAACGGCTTTCCTGCCCTTTTCTTTCTACCACTTCCCGGTGCGGCAACATTGCAGGCAGTCACCAAAGCAAATTCGGTCAATTCATTAACGGGAATCGATTTGAGGGCTTGGGTAGGAAAACACACTATTTACGGCCAATTTGCATTAAATCCTGCGGAAAATAACAGCATGGTCTACCAGATCGGGGTGCGCTTGTATCCGGCTAAAAATCCGTTTATACAAGCTCAGGTGGAATACAATCACGCCGACAACAATGCTTACACGTCTTCGGTTTCGCGACTCAATTTCAGCAACTACAACATGCCCATTGCGCACCCCTCGGGAAATGCCCTCGATGAGGTAGTGCTGCGTTTACTTTGGGAAAAAGGTCATTGGTTCGTGCAATCACAGACCAATTATTTCTTCAAACAATCCGAAAACGAAACATTGCTGATGCCTGTCGTGAAATCAACGGTTACATCTTCACGTCAGGTTCTCAATCAATCGGTAGAAGTGGGTTATCGCTTTAACCGGACATACGGTTTTGAAATAGTTGCCGGTTTCCGGTATCGTCATGCGGAAGGCACAACTACTTATTCAGAAGGTTCCTGGATTTCCGTGGGAATCAGAACGGCGCTCACCAATCATTATTTCGACTTCTGATGAAAGCACTGTTAACCATAGCGTTTTTGATGGTGATGACCTTTGCGTTTTCACAACCGTCGGCTAAGGTTGGTGGAATTTACACCCTTTTCCCAGCAACCGAATCTGCTCTCGGATTGAAAAATCACACCAGCGTTTTACCAGCCATTCGATTGAAAGATCCGCTAGACACGTCCGAAATTGTGATTCTTCCCAAACAACACTCCATTTCAATTTCACCCAATCCGGATTTTGCTGCTCAATTTGACACTTCCTTGTTTTATCGGGCAGCCGCAGGAGTTTCCATAGAAACACTGCACAATAACAAATGGTATACGCGAACGTCTTTGAGCGCCGGTTGGAGTACCCGTGAAGGACAAAACCAAATCCATACGGCGTTCCTGCCGCTGCACAACCGCAATGAGTTCATTTACACCAATATCAGAACACGCATAGCGTATACACCCAATCATTATTTTCATCTTGCAACCGGCATCGACAACCAATTTTTCGGGGAAGGTTACCGGTCGTTGCTTCAAAGCGATCAGGCTGCCCCCAATCCGTTTTTACTCATGCGAGCAAGCATTTGGCGACTGGAGTACGGGCTGTTGTATCAATTTTATCATGAAAACGCACTGACAACACGTGCCTGGAAATTCGGAACAACCCATTTCCTTAGTTATAACGTTACGCATAATTGGAATATTACAGCTTTTGAATCGGTCTTGTTTCAACCGAAAGATGGGCAGTTTACACGTGTTTTCGAGGTAGAATACCTCAATCCGATCGTGTTTTTCAGGCCACAGGAATACAGTCTTGGTTCGTCTGACAACGTAATTTTGGGAATTCAAACATCCTACCGTATTGAAAATCACATGCTTTACGGCCAATTGCTCCTGGATGAATTTGTACTGAAAGAAATTCGTGAACGTACTCAATGGTGGGCCAATAAATACGGTGTGCAACTCGGCGTAAAAGGTAGGGTCGGCAAACTGGCCTATCGTTTGGAGGGAAATCTGATGCGGCCCTATACGTTTGCGCACATCAACAATGGACAAAACGGTGGTAATCAGGGCTTGCCGTTGGCGCACCCGCTGGGCAGCAATTTTGCAGAAATACTGCTTCAGGCGGATGTTCCTATCACCAAACAACTGGTGATTCAGAGCTACGGTGTTTTTCAACTCAAAGGCTTCGACGATGATTCAGTGAGCTGGGGCGGAGATATTTATCAAAGCTATCTCGATCGCCCGAAAGAATACGATAATACAATCGGCCAGGGAATCACATTGCGAACCGTTCGTGTTGGTTGTCAGTTGCTTTACACATTACCGAAATGGAAAAGCAGTTTTTATCTTGATCCGCAAGTGGCTCTCCAATGGGGCGATTTGCCACGGAAAATAACTCCCGCCATTACGATTGGCTGGCGCAGTAGCTTATTCCAGGAACGAAAAATGTTTTGAATAAAAAGTGGTTTAAAAAGAAGAGGGAGGCTTACCACGTCCTCCCTCAAACTAACACACCTATGACCCGATTAGATCCTAATTTAAATGACACTCAGCTTAATAGCCAAGTATCTAGTCAAATGTACGTTTCATTTTCGATACATAGTGCTGTGAAGTAGTAATTTGTACTAAGAAGGTAATAATCTATTCGTTTTAAGGGATAATCGGTTGATAAACACACTAAATAAGTAGGTGTAGTAAAGTAGCGGAACAGCTTTTTAATCCGCTGAACCCGCTCAAAATACCTTTCGATATGTTCGCTATCTACAGATAAACCGTAAATTTGCATCCAATTATAATTGCAGGTACCATGTCGATAGGTAAAAAAGTGAAAATGTATATGGATTTCACGAAATTTCGTTTATCCGCATTGGTCATTATTTCTGCACTTTCAGGTTATTTATTTGTTGGCGGTAAAGATGGTCTTGAGATCACATGGCTCCTGGTCGGAGGATTTCTGGTAACTGCTGCTTCCAATGGTTCCAACCAGATTTGGGAACGCGAACTGGATATTTTGATGAAACGCACCGAAAAACGACCATTGCCAATGGGGACAATGGGTGTGAAGGAGGCTTTAATCACGGTTGCCGCATGTTTGTTGCCAGGTTTGTGGATGTTATACCAACTTAATCTCGAATCGATGTTGCTTGGGCTCGCTGCCTACGTTTCTTACGTTTTTATTTACACCCCGATGAAACGCGTTTCCCCATGGGCCGTTTTCGTAGGTGCTTTTCCCGGAGCTATTCCTCCAATGCTCGGTGCTGTTGCTTATACAGATGAATTCGGGCTGATTCCCGGGGTGTTGTTTTTTGTGCAATTTGTATGGCAATTCCCACATTTTTGGGCCATTGCATGGGTGGTTTACGATGATTATCAATTGGGCGGATTTTCGCTCCTTCCCTCCAAATCCGGAAGAAGTAAAAGTTCGGCTTACCAAATTGCGGCTTACTCGCTGGCGCTGATCCCGTTTTCATTATTACCATGGGTGATGGGCTGGACGTCTTACTGGACACTCATCATTGCAGGTTTGTGCACCGCTTATTTCTTTTTCCTTTCCTACAGGTTATTGTACACCTGCGAGACGAAAGACGCACGAAAACTGATGTTTGCCTCATTTATTATACTTCCGATACTGCAATTCCTCTATGTGTTTGATCGCATTCCGGAAAAAATACTCGAAGACCTGGGGCACCTGGCTTCTTAAATTATTATAGTAAAAAATCACGGATATGAAAAAGGAATATGACGACGAACTGACCACCGAGCAACGCGAAAAGATGCGCAAAAATTTGGTGTATGTAGGGATTTTCAGTGTGGTAATGATTTTTGCCGGATTAACTTCCGGATACATTGTTTCTATGGGCGACTCATTTTGGGTGAAATACAATTTCCCGCCGGCGTTCTGGATCAGCACAGTGCTTCTGGCTGTTTCGAGTATTGTGCTGACAGTTGGAATCAAATTGGCCCAAAAAGGCAATCACACTGCAGCGAAAATCGGTGTTACGGCTACGTTTATTTTAGGCGTTGCTTTCGCCTTTTTTCAATGCAAAGGATATATGCAATTGTTTGAGCGAGGTACTCACCCGGTTCAAAAGATCATTGTGACACAAGGCCGTTACGGCGATTATTACCAGCTGAAAGTAAATGGTAAGTACATGGACGTGGATGGCAATGATTACCTGATTGCCGGCAAAAAAGCTACTGCGAAGGAAAAAGCGGACATTGCGGAGTTTGCCAAACAATTTGGATCCATCGACAAAAAATTGCCGTCAACTGTTAAAGGTTACGATAAGTACACCCTGGTTTATAAAAATGAAGAAGTATCCTATAAAAACGGAAAGTTTTATGTAGCCGATACAGCCGAGTTGATGTTTACCGATCTTAATCGTCTGAAAGAATTCTCCTGGCACCTGCGCGATGGTCGTGGCGATTTTTTCATCAGCGGTACCGTTGGAAAGGATTTTCACCTCTTTTATAAAGGAAATGAACTGCAGTATAAAGACAGGGCGCTTTATTATAAAGGAACAAAGCTATCCGCTCCGTTACAGTTAAAATTAAACGATGCGCCCGACCATGCAACTGCCTACTTATTTCTCATCACGATCCTGCATTTATTACATGTAATTTTCACATTGATTTATATGTTAAGAATGTCAATTCGTTCATTTACAGGAAGATTGGCAGAGCACAATTACCTCTCGATTCGCACCGGTGCAATCTTCTGGCACTTTTTGGGACTATTGTGGGGGTATTTATTGCTTTTTTTACTTTTTATTCATTAAACTTGCACAAAAAATTTTTAAAATGGCAGGTCACGGTACAACACATGTCGACGCCGGATCCCTATGGGGAGGTAAGGTTTCTCCGTTCAGCGCTAGCTACGGAAAGTTAATGATGTGGTTCTTCCTCGTTTCGGATGCATTGACGTTCGGGGGATTATTGGTTGCTTACGGCTACACGCGTCATACCACGGATAGTGCTTGGCCGATTGGTGAAGAAACCTTCGATTCATTGCCTTTCTTAGGTCACGGTTACCCATTGATTTATGTGGCATTGATGACGTTTATCCTCATTGTTTCTTCGGTAACAATGGTATTGGCAGTTGAAGCTGGTCACCGAATGGATAAAAAAGGTGTGATTAAATGGATGATCGCGACCATTATAGGTGGTTTCTTCTTCCTTGGTTCACAAGCCTGGGAGTGGTCTCACTTTATTCACGGTTCCCACTTCGGAAGTGTTGAAATGGCTGACGGGTCCCGTGCCATTGTAAAAGGACACTTCGGAGAATTTAAAAGTCTCGAAGTAGTTGAGTCAGGAAAAGAATTTAAAAAAGGGAAAACAATTTCTCCTACGGCAACAGGCCATTATAAAATGGATGCTGAGGAAATGTTTCATCACTTCCGTCACGCTTCGATGAACGGTCATGTACATGACAATCAATTCACCTTGCACGATGGCTCTGTGGTAAAATGGAATCGCCATGCAGATGAACACCTGATGTTGATCGTGAAAACAGACGGTGCCGGAAAAGCACTTGAAAAAGTAAGAAAAATCGAAGGTAAAAAAGCCGAGAAAGAATATTGGGGTGCTGTAAACAGCGGTAAAAAAGGTCGTATCATTTACGGAGCCGATTTGAGTTCTAACGAATACGGGCCATCACAATATGGACAATTCTTCTTCTTCATTACTGGTTTCCATGGTTTCCACGTATTCTCGGGAGTGATTATCAATATCCTGATTTTCTTTGGAGTTGCCCGTGGAACTTACCACCGAAGAGGTCACTACGAAATGGTTGAAAAAACCGGTTTGTACTGGCACTTTGTCGATTTGGTATGGGTATTCGTGTTTACCTTCTTCTACCTGGTTTAATCCTATTAAAAGCTATACGACATTATGGAAAGAGATGACATTATAGAATATTCGTTAGATACACATCATAGCGAAGAGCAAGGTAAAAAAATCCGCCGCAAAATTTGGTTAGTAACAGCGATTCTTACCGTTATTACCGCGTTTGAGGTTGGTGTAGGTATGACCGTTCATCAGGATAGTCCTTCGTGGTGGATCGTAAAATTGCTGTTCATCGGCTTGACACTTTTGAAAGCAGGTTACATTGTATTGGTGTTTATGCACCTTGGGGATGAACGCAAAGTATTGAAATACTTCATCCTCGTTCCGTACGCACTTTTCGTTATTTATTTGATTTTTATCGCACTCACAGAAGCCCTCGCAATTAATTCTTCTTTGGAAGTATACGGAGGATAACAACTTATTTAGCTCATGGCTAATTCAACATCGAAAGCCGGACCTTGGAGAACAGTATTTGCACTAACACTGTTATTCGGGCCGGCTCTTTTTTTGATTTTTATTTCTACCCGTGGCTGCGAACACAAGTTCAAGCAACTCGAAGATTTCGGAAAAATCCCGCAATACAGCTTTACTGACGCAAGCGGAAAAAAATACACCAACGCTTCTTTCAACAATAAGATCGTTATTTACACCACGCTGCAACCGGGTTGTCCGGATAGTTGCGCCGTTTCTACCTGGAACATCGACCAGCAAATTTACCAGCATTTACGCCTCAACAAGAAAAAACTGGGGCATGTAAAACTGGTTTCGTTTGTAACCGACGGAAAAGGAAATCCTTCTGACCGTTTGGCAGATGTGGCCGCTACGTTAAAGGACCAGGTGCAGGAATACGATCCTTCCATTTGGATTTTAGCCAACGGCGATGCCCGCCAACTCTACAACATGAAGCACAATGGAACAACGTTGCTGCAAAAAGGACCCAAGTATTTCGGAGGCGAAGCCTACCAGGAATTAATGCTGCTGGTTGATAAACACAACCATTTACGTATGGTACTTTCCGGGAAAACCGAAAGTATGGTGCGCACTATGAAACAAGACCTTGCTCTGCTTGAAAAACAATACGATCTGGACAAAGCAAGAAAGAAAAAATGAAAAATACACTCTTTGTAATTACACTTGCCCTCTTGTCGTTTGCAAGTTGTAATCCGGAACCGGAAACGAAACCGAGAGCACTTCCTTACGCCGGTAACTTTAATGTTGTTGTTTCCGAAACCGACGGCGTTCGCTCCGTTGATTCTGTTTATCCGACCATTCCGGCATTCAAATACCTCAACCAGGACTCGGTGATGATTCACTCGAAGGAAATGAAAGGAAAAGTATGGGTGGCCAATTTCTTTTTCTCCAACTGTCCTTCTATCTGTCCGCCAATGATCTCGCAAATGAAACGGTTGAACATTCTCACGAAGGATATCAACGAACACTTGCAGTACATGTCGTTCAGTATCGATCCAACAAACGATACCCCGGCCCGCCTGCGTGAATACATCAAAGAAAACGGCATCACAACAACTAACTGGCAGTTTTTTACCGGTGATGAAGCAGCAACGCACCGTTTGGGAATCGACAACTTTTTGGTTTACGCCGCAGATGAAGCTGCTGCTCCCGGTGGGTTTGCACATTCCGACGGGTTGGTTCTGGTAGACAGAGAAGGCTACGTGCGTGGCATTTATCACGGAACCGTTACCCAGGATGTAGATCAGCTCAACAAAGATATTCGCAAACTATTAAGCATAGAATATGGAATCAATTGCAAGAAAAAGTAAGAACCTTCGCCGGTTAATTTTAGTATTGTCCATTGCTATTCCGGTAGTGGTTGCGGCGCTTTTCGGGATCAAAGTAAAAGGTGTGGACCTCACATTTTTACCACCGATTTACGCAAGTATCAATGCATTGACCGCGGTTTTGTTGGTATTGGCGTTGGTATTTGTGAAACAAAAAAAATTCAAACTCCATGAAAACACCATTCGCATCTGTATTTTACTGTCGGTGTTGTTCCTGGCCTGTTATGTGGCGTATCACCTGACTTCCGAAAGCACGCCGTATGGAGGAACATTAGGATTCATTTATTATCCCTTATTGATCGCACATATCTTCCTGAGTGTGGCGGTTGTACCGATGGTTTTGTACGCATTTTTGTTTGGAATCGAAAAACAATTTGAGAAACACAAACGTTTGACGCGTTTCACCTGGCCAATCTGGTTTTTTGTAGCCGTGAGCGGAGTGGTGGTTTATTTGATGATTTCACCGTATTACGTGCATTGAGTTTGGTAAGTTTTTAAGTTGGTTAGTTAACTCCAAAACGTAATAAACTAACTGACTCAAAAACTCCTAGTTCTTCACAAATTTCTTTTCCTGAACATTCCCGGCCTCATCCGCAAGCTTCAGGAGATACATCCCCGATTGCAGCGAAGCCACTGAAATCTTCGTTCCCGACAATTTACCCGCGGCAACCGTTCTTCCGCTCATATCTTGGATGACATATCGCTCAAATTGCCCTTCGGTTTTCACCATTAATTCTTCCTGCGCCGGATTCGGGTAGATTTCAACCGGTATCGTCATTGGTTTTTCGTTTACAGCCAAAACCGGATTGTTTCCCGGAATTGTAATTCTACTCGGATAAGCAGCATCGTGGTGAATCGTAAGATCACTTGAAATCGGCGTAGTTGACGTATACATTGTACCGCCATCCTGCATGTTTACATCCCAGCGAATGGCGTTGTTTCCACTCAAATATATTTTTATCTTATGTCCGGTAAGCCAGGTGTAATTTGTAAATGGAAGGTCAACTTCTACCTGGTAAACTTGTCCTGGAGTCATAAATGATTCATCTGAAGTGGTATAGCCATTCCTGAATCGCATCCGTTTGATTCCATCGGTGATCAGCATATCGTCTCCGTTTGGATATTGGTCTACCAATCGCACCGCAATATCACAATCGGGTTGGGTCGCGCTCACATACAAGGTCAATGAAATTCTTCCAGTTGTAGAAACATCCTGTGTCAAAGCATCTGTTTCAAACGTCAATAAATCACTTCGGGTATCCAGCGCACTCTGATCGTACGGACCTTGGTCTAGCGTCGGATGCAAAGTCGCGCCACCAATTGTAGGTGTTGGATTTGCAGGATCAGAAGTAAAAGTTGAAGAAAAAATACCTGTTTGTGAGGACAATTGATTTCCCGGATTCAGGAACAAATCTTCGGTGTTCGCAATTGCAATGTCATCGGCTGTGCTGGTGTGCCACATGTTATTTCCCAATTCGTAATACGTAATGGGTGCGGTTGTATTCCAGCTATTTGCAGAATCCAGGAGATAATAATCGAAGAAATCCCAAGCCATATCATTATTCACCAATGCTGCATTCGGATAAGTCAGTTCACCTTGAATCGAACTTCCCACAAAGGCAATTCCCGTACCACCATGCACCCACGGCCCGATCAATAACCACTGTTCATCGCGAACAGAAAGTAACGCTTCGTTTCGGCTTTCCTTGTAGAATGTCATCATCTCATCGATGTTATGGTCATACCAGCCACCGATTTGCAGCGTAGGAATTTCGATCTGATTCGGGAAATAAGTACTTGTTTCGGCAAACTGCCAGATATTACTGTAATAAGTATTAGCCATAACAATAGGTGACAAACCGTATCCAAGTGCATCCAATTGCTGCAATCGCGCCTCTTCCAAGACGCCACCGTAGAAATAACTGGTATAAGAAAATTGTGGATCCGAAACTATGGGAACGGCACAGGTATGATTGGGATGGTGTTTGCCGATGAGCTGATATTGGATGTTTCCCAAAGCAGAGGGTCCCCACGTTCCAATCTGGCTGCCGTGCCATGATTGAGCGGAAATCCAGTCGCAGACATCGTAACCATCTTGACCGCGGTCTACATCCGTCATATCGGCACCATTGGAACCGTAAAATCCGCGCCAGTCCACAACGACCCAAATATAAGGCTGTGCATCGAGATTAGTTCCGATTCCCAATGGCAATCCGGCTTCAAACATTTCTTTGTTGTAAGGTGTTTGCACCAAAATCGCTTCGCAAGACGTACATCCCGAAGGAATGTAAACATCGGCCGCCAGTGCTTCTCCGTCACTCATCGGGATCATGATATCATCGTAAGCCGGAGTGAGTTGTGCGTAAGAATGAGCGGTAATTGTCAGCGCAAATGCAAGGGTAGCAGTAATTGATAAAGCGTTCATTTTTGTAGTTTTTATGAATCGAGCAACTAAAACTACAACAATTCAATGTGATTTTCAAAACCCTTCTAATGCTTAGTGTTGAATTTTGAATGTTGAATTGGAGATATCATTAGAATCAAGGGATTATATACGGAAAAGTCATTCAGCATTCAAAATTCAACATTCAAAATTATTCTATCTTCGCATCATGATTCTAAAACCCTTCCTGAGCAATCAGCCGTTTGTGCTGCTTTTATTGCTTCCTGTAATGGCAGGGTTTTTTCTATTGAATTTCTTTTTTCCGTATCACATTCTATTTGATGCCATTGACCTTGGCTTGTGGGGAAAAACACATTTACTGAGTGCCTGGTGGATTCCGATGATTTCAATGACGATTGTCGGATTAAATGCCTTACAGATCAATAACCTCTTTAACCGTCACGAATTCCTGGAACGCAATAATTACGGCCCCTCGTTGTTTTATGTTGTGCTAATGTCGTTCAGCCATTCGTTTTACCAACCTGACGGTTTACTATTGGTGCATGTGTGTTGGTTGCAGGTGATTCGTATTTTGTTTCAGATTCGCGCGGGTGACGACAACCGAAAGCAGATCGTTAACGCTGCTTTTTTTGTTGGATTAGGTGCTACGTTTCATCCGCCAAGTGCCGGTTTACTGATCATTTTCTGGTTTGCCGTATGGGCACTCAAATCGTTCAATTTCAGGGAATGGGCCTTGAGCATCATCGCTTTTTCCGTTCCTTTGGTCAACGCGCTCATGTACTGGTGGTTCTCCGGCCATCACATCGATCTCCGGATTCTGCGCAATACCACGCTCATTCAGCATGAAGCAATAGTATACTATACTTCCAGTGGAATCGTGCTGATTTTGTTCCTGTTAAGCATCATCGGGATTCAGATTCGGGTCAAAAAAAGCTCCATCCGGTACAAGAAACTCAATCGCGCCCTAATGTGGGTATTGGTGGGAGGTGTGCTCATGGGTGTAGCCGATTTGGTATTTTATCAACAACTGGAATGGTTCAATTTCATGTTCATTAGCCTGAGCTTTTTCTTCACCTTCGCCTTTATCCATAAGTTCTGGCAACAAGTGGCCACTATTTTCTTTTATGCCACCATTGCATTGGCTGTTGTAAAATTTTTCCTTTCTGCCGACCTGTTGAACTGAACAGATTGACTACCTTTGCAGGCACTGAATAGCGATTGTTTCAATGCAGGAACAATTTCAAATCGTAAAAACATGAAATTTGGTGTAGTTACCTTCCCAGGGTCCAATTGTGACGAAGACATGGTATATGTGTTGGAAACCCTGATGGGCCAGCAAGTTGAACGTCTTTGGCACAAAGATACTTCCCTGAAAGGAGCAGATTTTATCGTCTTACCCGGCGGATTCTCTTACGGCGATTATTTGCGATCAGGAGCCATTGCCAAGTTATCACCGATCATGACCGAAGTGATGCAGCATGCTTCCAAAGGCGGTTATGTAATGGGTGTGTGCAACGGATTCCAGATTCTCACTGAATCGGGATTGCTTGAAGGAGCTTTGCTACACAACGATACTCAGAAATTTATCTGTAAGAATGTTTATCTGAAACCTGCTACCGGCAATACTCCGATTACCAAAGGATTGGACGCCGCCAAAGCATATAAAATTCCGATTGCTCACGGAGAAGGGCGTTTTTTCGCCCCTGAAGATAGCATGAAGTCTATTTTAGACAACGATCAGGTATTGTTTCATTACTCCAATGCCGATGGCGAAGTGAGTGATGCACACAATCCCAACGGATCAATGCACAACATTGCCGGAATTTGTAACAAAGGCCGCAATGTATTCGGAATGATGCCGCATCCGGAGCGTGCTGCTGATGCTCAATTGGCTAATGAAGACGGAAAACGTTTGTTCGAATCACTATTGAAATATTGTTAAACCGATGAGGGTATTATTATTAGGTTCCGGTGGTAGAGAACACGCCATTGCTTGGAAATTAGCGAAAAGTTCTCAGTTGGAACACTTGTTTATTGCCCCTGGAAATGCGGGAACGCGCTTGCATGGAACCAATGTTCCAATCCAGGCGACCGATTTTGAAGCGATTAAAGCATTTGTATTGGCCGAATCTGTGAACATGGTTGTTGTGGGTCCGGAAGATCCGCTGGTGCAAGGTATTCAGGATTTCTTTTTAGCCGATCCTGAGTTGAAATCGGTTCCGGTAATCGGGCCAAGCAAAGAAGCTGCAC
This sequence comes from Candidatus Fluviicola riflensis, assembly GCA_002243285.1. GTDB lineage: Bacteria > Bacteroidota > Bacteroidia > Flavobacteriales_D > Crocinitomicaceae > Fluviicola > Fluviicola riflensis. Next base: position 24,863 of record CP022585.1, read on the forward strand.
AGTTGGAAGGTAGCAAGGATTTCGCGAAGATCTTCATGATGCGCCATAATATTCCAACCGCTAAATACGCCACATTTACCAAAGATACCCTCGAGAAAGGTTATACTTTCCTCGAAAACATGAAAGCGCCTTACGTTTTGAAAGCCGATGGTTTAGCTGCAGGAAAAGGCGTGCTGATTATCAATGATCTAAAAGAAGCAAAAGCCGAACTGAAAGCTATGCTGGCCGATGCCAAATTCGGTGACGCCTCTTCACGTGTGGTGATCGAACAATTCCTTTCTGGAGTTGAATGCTCGGTGTTTGTCATTACCGACGGTGATTCGTACAAGATTTTACCCGAAGCAAAAGATTACAAACGCATCGGTGAAGGTGACCAGGGATTGAACACAGGTGGAATGGGGGCAGTGTCTCCCGTACCGTTTGTCGACAAAACCTTCATGGATAAGATTGAAAATCAAATTATTATCCCAACCGTAAAAGGATTGAAAGCCGACGGAATTCTCTACAAAGGATTTATTTTCTTCGGCCTCATCAATGTAAAAGGCGAACCTTACGTGATTGAATACAATTGCCGTATGGGCGATCCGGAAACAGAAGTGGTGATGCCGCGATTGAAATCGGATTTACTCGATTTGCTCGAAGGTGTAGCCACCAACACGCTTTCCGAATGCGATATTCAGTTTGAAGAACGCAGTGCCTGTACTGTGATGATGGTAGCCGGTGGTTATCCCGAGGAATATGAAAAAGGAAAAACCATTACCGGACTCAATGGCATTACCGAAAGTTTGGTTTTCCACGCCGGAACAGCAAGCGATGGTCCTGTAGTACTTTCAAATGGTGGCCGTGTGGTAGCAGTAACATCCTATGGTAAAAACCTCGAAATTGCGCTGGAGCGTTCCTACCGTTCCATCGAAAAAATCAGTTTCGACGGCGCTTATTACCGAAAGGATATCGGTTTTGATGTACGATAGTCTATTATTTTTCATTAATTTTCGTGGACAAATAATTCCATGAACCCTTCCGTCATTGTTCTTATTGGTGCGCTGCTATTTTCTGCTTTTTCTTCGGGAATGGAAATGGCTTTCGTGGCTTCCAACCGCCTGAAAGTAGAGTTGGATCGTTCCAAGGGTTCGTTTTTCAGTCGGATACTCAACCTTTTTTATGCTAACGAAGGACATTTTTTAGCGTTCATCTTATTGGCAAATAACATTGCACTGGTTGTCTTCGGTATTTATACCGCAGAATTGCTGAATCCAGTTATTCAAGGCTGGGGAATCGAAAGCGGATTGCTGATCTTGTTGCTTCAAACAGTACTTTCTACATTGCTCATTCTGATCGTTGCCGAATTTTTACCCAAAACCTTCATCCAGCTCAATCCGAATGTGTTTTTCCGATGGGGAGCCGCGCCAATGGCTCTGTTGTATTGGTTGTTGTATTTCCCAACACGGTTTATTGTATTGTTGAGTCATGGATTTTTACGCATTTTCGGGGTGAAAGTACAGCAATCCGAAAAAGTGTTCTCCAAAACCGATTTACAGCATTTTGTAGCCGATATGAACGAGCGTATGGAAGACGAAGCTGATCTGGGTAACGAAATGCAGATTCTGCAGAACGCGCTGGATTTTTCCAGTATCAAAGCCCGTGATTGCATGATTCCGCGTACCGAAATTGTGGCAATTGACGTTGAAGAAAGCATTGAAGCCTTGGCGGCGCTGTTCATCGAAACACGTTTGTCTAAACTGTTGGTTTACCGCGATTCTATCGACAACATCATAGGGTATGTGCATTCCTTCGAAATGTTCCGCAAACCCGAAGGAATTAAACAATTACTACGCCCTATTTCGTTTGTTCCCGAATCGGTTCCTGGCAAAGAATTACTCGAAATGTTCACCAAACAAAGCAGCAGCATTGTTGTCGTGGTCGATGAATACGGTGGAACCTCCGGTATAGTCACCATCGAAGACGTGATCGAAGAAATTTTTGGCGAAATCGAAGACGAACACGACGACGAAGACTGGCTTGAGGAACAGATCTCTGATAAAATTTACCGTTTTTCAGCCCGCGCCGAAGTGTCTTACCTCAATCGCACCTATGGTTTTCAACTCCCTGAATCGGAAGCTTATGAAACCTTGGGCGGAATGGTTATTCACCAATTGGAAAGTATTCCCGAGGCCGGCACCACCATTGAATTCGACAATTATACGCTGTTCATGGAAGAAGTCACCGAGAGGAGGATTGAGGTGATCCGGTTGGAGTTGGGGTAATTTTTTTAATTTCATATCAAAGAATTGGAATGAATAAAAAAGATATACCTCTTAAGCTGGTTAAGGATCTAAAGACTATCAACGACTCAATTAAGGAAGAAACGAATAAAGTTGATTACATTTTTATCCATTCCGAGACTATAACGAACCTTATTGTGCATGACTCAGATGAGAATTCGACCTTTACTTTTGAATTAGGGAATTCATATATTTCTTCAATAGGAGAGTCTTATTTCAAAGTCACTTACTCACCTACAAATGCAATAAGCAACACAAAGAAATCACATGAGCTAAAGAAGGATCAAGTCATTTCACATTTTAAATCATGGAGATTATTAATTGAAGAATATAATTCAACGCCATTGTTGGAAGAAGATCGGATTATTAGCGCATATGAAGAAGAGTTTTACAGTGATTTTGAAATATTAGAAGATGGTTCAGAAAATGATCCTTTTGACTTAGAAAAGCAAATTTTATTTGATGACTATTTGAAGACAATTGAAACAAAATTAATTGAGTATAACTCAAGTGATCAATCATTTACACTCATTATTGAAGAAGTTCAAGAATTAAGAAAGTCTTTGACTAATGAAACCAAGAAAAATTCAATTAGGAAGTTAAGCAAGATTCTTGCAAAAATAAGGAAGCTTGGTCTTGAGGTATTGAAAGAAGTTTGGGATCAAACAAAAAAAGAGATAGCCAAAAGAATCGTTAGTGGTGGAATTGATATGACTTCTTAAAAGAAGGTATTCAAAGCTGATCTCAACTTGGTGAGCATTTGAAGAATTAGAATATGAGAATGAACCAGGATCCAAAGACGGCGCTTTGGTGAACAAGATTGGGTACCTGTGCGGTAAATGGCGTTCATTTTTTCGTTTGTTTGAGGAGGAACGACGAGTTTAGAAAAAATACGCCATGCCCTGCTAACAGGTCAATTGGTTTACCGCGCCTAGCCTTTTCTTCAAAAGCAACGCTTTTTCTCTATTTGCGCAATTGGAAAGTAGAAGAAAATCATCCGATCAACCTTTCTATCCCTTCCGCCATTCGTTTCACCTTCGTCTCCTCCGTTTTGGCATCATAAATCCAATCAATCAATTGCTTCTGAGCGCTTTGCGTCATTACTGAAAATCGTTCGTAAGCCGGTGGCTGCAATTGCATACATTCGATCCATTCTTCGGGTACACCCAACGGCCGGGTTTCAGCGTACAACACAATGCGTACCGTATCACCCGCTTCTTTTTTGATCACTTTCCGAATAGCGGCTTTTACAGGTAAAAACAGCGTTCCACCACCCATCGGCATGAGTTTGTAGTGCGACAATTCATAACCGTCAATGTCGCCGCGAACAGTGGTCCAGCCAAACGGAGCGTTCTTGTCACGCGGAATTCCAGGTAATACCACATAGGTCCAACCGCCCTTTCCGGGATAACGTTCCAACAGGTATTCACCATCTATCAACGATTTTTCAGCTGCGTTCATTCGACTTCCGTTTGGTTCTACCGCCCGAAATTATTGCGAAAAACTTGCAAATCAAATGAAAGTGCGTATATTTGCACTATTGAATTTAACATTACATAAGAACGAGGGGACGCAAGTCCCCTCTTTTTATACCCATGATTACAAAGAAATTAGTAACTGAGCTGGCGGAAGAACGCATGAAGGAACGCGATAACGGATTGTTTATCGTGGAACTGACCATTAGCACCCGCAACGTGATCCGTTTGGAACTGGACAAACACAATGGCGGTGTTACCGTTGAAGATTGTGTTTCCGTTTCACGCAATATCGAGCACAACCTCGATCGAGAAGAACAGGATTTTGAATTGCACGTTTCGTCAGCAGGATTAGACAAGCCGTTGCGTGTGCATGCACAATACGTGAAAAACATCGGCCGCAGCCTCGAAGTGAAAACTGCAGCAGGTGACACCGAAGGCAAATTGACCGAAGTAAAAGACGATAGCATCGTATTGGAACGTGAGGAAAAGCAGCTGATTGAAGGAAAAAAGAAAAAAGAAACAGTGGTCATTCACGAAGAATTGCCATTTGTCGATATAATAGAAGCAAGAGTAATTATTTCATTTAAATAAATAAGCCATGAACAGCTTGGAATTGGTAGATTCGTTTTCGGAGTTTAAAGAACTCAAAAGCATCGACAAACAAACGATGCAGCATGTATTGGAAGACGTATTTCGTGCAATGTTGAAGAAAAAATTCAACACCGATGAACACATCGATGTCATTGTGAATATTGACAAAGGTGACGTTCAGATTTTTGTGAATAAAGAGATTGTCGCCGACGGTGAAGTAGAAGATTCGAACACCGAAATCGCTTACTCGGACGCTATTAAAATCGAACCGGATTTCGAAATCGGTGAAGAAGTTTCCGAGGAATTCCGTTTCAATGACTTCGGTCGTCGTAACATCCTGGCACTTCGTCAAAACCTGATTTCACGTATCCTTGAATTGGAGAAAGATCACCTTTACAAGAAATACAAAGAGCGTATCGGTGAAATCATTACCGGTGAAGTTTACCAGGTTTGGAAGAAAGAGATCATGGTATTGGATGATGAAGGTAATGAGTTGATCTTGCCGAAATCGGAGCAAATTCCTTCCGATTACTTCAAAAAAGGAGAATCTATTCGTGCGGTGGTATCGAAAGTGGATATGCGTAATAGCAGTCCGGTAATTATCCTTTCACGTATCGCACCTGAGTTCCTTGAGCGTTTGTTCGAATTGGAAGTTCCGGAAGTATTCGACGGATTGATCACCATTAAGCGTATCGTGCGTGAACCGGGAGAGCGTGCTAAAGTAGCAGTAGAATCATACGATGACCGTATCGATCCTGTTGGAGCTTGTGTAGGTATGAAAGGTTCGCGTATTCATGGAATCGTTCGCGAATTACGCAACGAAAACATTGACGTGATCAATTTCACAAATAATCCTAAGCTATTGATCCAGCGCGCATTGTCTCCGGCTAAAATTACTAATATTGAAACCGACGAAGAAAATAAACGCGCAAGTGTTTATTTGAAACCAGACCAGGTGTCGTTGGCTATCGGAAAAGGTGGTTACAACATTCGCCTTGCCGGTAAATTGACAGGATATGAAATAGATGTGTTCAGAGACGGAGAAGCTGACGTGGAAGATGTTGATTTGGAAGAATTTGCAGATGAAATCGATAGCTGGATCCTTGACGAATTGAAGGCTGTCGGTTGCGACACTGCCAAGTCTGTTTTGGAATTATCGTTAGAGGATTTGGTGCAACGTACCGACCTCGAGGAAGAGACTATTCAGGAAGTTCTAAAGATTCTTCGTTCGGAATTCGAATAATTGACCAACACTAACTATCTTTAGACACTGAAAAACAGCGTTAAATCTGTCCTTTAACAGGTGAAAGTGCTGATTATTAAAAAAGGAGCAAATTAAATATGGCCGGTAAAGCACAGCGTTTAGGCAAAGCAGCAGGGGAGTTGAATGTGGGAGTTTCCACCATTGTCGAGTTTTTGAACTCGAAGGGAGTTTCCATTGATATGAATCCCAATTCCAAATTGGAACCGGAGCAGTATGAAATGCTGCGAACGCAATTTGCTGCAGACCAAAACTTGAAGGAGCAATCCAAATTGTCTGCGGTGAAACGCGAAAAACGCGAAACAATTACACTTCGCGATGTAAAAACAGAAGATACGGTTGCGGAAGATGACGATGATTTTGACGCCAACGTATTGGAACGTGTGAAAACACAACCCGTTACTGCACCAAAACCGGTAGCTGAAACACCTGCTCCTGAAGCAAAAGAAATAGTGCCGGAAACACCGAAAGCTGCAGAACCTGAAGTTGTCGCTCCAACACCTGCTCCCGTAGCAGAAGAACCGGCAGCTGAGTCTTCCGATTTGGGAGATGCAAATGCAGGCCCGCAAGTGATTGGAAAAATCGATTTGGATAAACTCAATACCCGCACACGTCCGGATAAACGCAAAAAAGAAGACGGCCCGATTGATAAATCGGACTATCCGACCACTGCAACTCCGGATGCAGCTCCAGAACCTGCGAAAGCGGAAAAAGAAGAAAAACCGACTCCGAATCCGGATGCACCGAAGGAAATTGAAACAATTCGCGTTGAAACACGAAAATTATCAGGCCCAACGGTACTTGGTAAAATAGAATTACCTGTTGAACGGCCGAAATCGGTTGGTTCTTCACGCCCTGGTGATGATCGCAAGAAACGCAAACGCATCAAAAAAGAACTTCCGGCGAAACCTGGAACTCCGGGTCAGGCAACTGCGGGACCAGGAAATCAGAATCGTCCGGGTGGCGGTCCAGGTGGACCAAATCGTCCGGGTGGTGGACCAGGCGGGCCAAACAAAGGAAATAATTTTAGCAAGTCGCGTTTTGACAAACCGGCCGTTTCTGAACAAGACATTCAAAAAGAAATCAAAGATACGCTTGCCCGTTTATCTTCTACCGGAGGTAAATCGAAAAGCTCTAAAAATCGTCGTGCGAAACGTGACTACTTGTCACAACGTCGTGAAATGGAGCAGGCAGCAGCCGAAATGGCGGAAAGCATCCTGAAACTAACCGAATTCGTAACCGTTTCGGAGTTGGCAAGTATGATGAACGTTTCTCCGACACAAGTTATCTCAGCTTGTATGTCATTGGGAATCTTTGCTTCCATCAACCAGCGTTTGGATGCTGAAACCATTCAGATCGTGGCCGAGGAATTCGGATTTGAAACAGAATTCGTTTCTGCCGACTTACAGGAAGCAATTCCCGAAGTGGAAGACCGTGAAGAAGATTTGATTGAACGTCCGCCGATCATTACGGTGATGGGACACGTTGACCACGGTAAAACATCCTTGCTCGATAAGATTCGTAACGCGAATGTAACCGAAGGCGAGGCCGGAGGAATCACCCAGCATATCGGTGCTTACTCGGTAACGTTGAAAGATCAGCGAAAAATGACTTTCCTCGATACACCAGGTCACGAAGCCTTTACAGCGATGCGTGCACGTGGTGCGCAGGTAACCGATGTCGCCATCATTATCGTAGCAGCAGACGACGACGTGATGCCTCAAACAAAAGAAGCCATTTCTCACGCCCAGGCAGCAAACGTACCGATGGTATTTGCCATCAACAAAATTGACAAACCGGGAGCAAATCCCGATAAAATCCGCGAACAGCTTTCTGCCATGAATATCCTGGTAGAAGAATGGGGTGGAAAATACCAGTGCCAGGAAATTTCGGCCAAACAAAATCTCAATATCGATGCCCTGTTGGACAAAGTATTGTTGGAAGCCGAATTGTTGGCATTACGCGCCAATCCATCGAAAAATGCGGTTGGTACCGTGATCGAATCTTCGCTGGATAAAGGAAAAGGTTATGTAACCAACATGTTGGTGCAAGCCGGAACCATGAAAGTAGGAGACATTATCCTGGTTGGCAGAAATTACGGACGTGTACGTGCGATGCACGATGAGCACGGAGTGATTTTGAAAACAGCCGGGCCAAGTCAACCGGTTTCTGTATTGGGAATCAACGGTGCGCCGAGTGCGGGTGATACATTCCACATCATGGATGACGAGCGCGAAGCGAAAGCGATTGCTTCCAAACGTGAGCAACTATACCGTGAACAAGGCTTGCGTACAACCAAACATATTACTCTTGATGAGATCGGCCGTCGTTTGGCGATTGGCGATTTCAAGGAATTGAACCTCATTGTAAAAGGTGACGTGGATGGTTCCATTGAAGCCCTTTCCGATTCCTTACTGCGATTGTCAACTGAGCAAATTCAGGTGAATATCGTTCACAAAGGAGTTGGTGCGATCACCGAAGCCGATGTTAACTTAGCTTCTGCATCCGATGCGATCATAGTTGGTTTCCAGGTACGGCCATCAGTTCCGGCCCGTAAATTGGCAGAACAGGAACAAATCGACATTCGACTTTACTCCGTAATCTACAAAGCCATCGACGAGTTGAAAGCGGCCATGGAAGGAATGCTTTCGCCGGATATCGAAGAAAAAGTAATCGGAACAGCCGAAATTCGCGAGACATTCGACATTACCAAAGTAGGAACCATTGCCGGTTGTTATGTAATGGACGGATTGATCAAACGTAGTTCTAAAATTCGTGTGATCCGTGACGGTATTGTGATTCACAGTGGTACTTTGGGTTCATTGAAACGTTTCAAAGACGACGTGAAAGAAGTGAAAAACAATTACGAGTGTGGTTTGAACATTGATAAATTCAACGACATCAAAGTAGGCGACATTGTTGAAGCTTATGAAGAAGTAGAAGTTGCACGTAAGTTGTAATCAAACTTTAGAAATAGATTTGAATCCCTTTCTGCTTTTTGGTAGAAGGGGATTTTTGTTTGGCAGAAATCCTCTACTTATAAAACTCACGAGCGAATTTGAAAATTTTCTCCGCCGCGACGGACTCCCAAAAATTGACCGAAAAACATTTAAAATCAGTCTGAACAGTCCAATACCTCATTCTTCCTGCTTACATTTGCACTATGTTCTCACCGGGTTCCAAAGGATGGATAGCCAAGTATTTCCAATTGGTTAAAAGCGAGCAGATTATGCTGAGCTGGCAACAGCCTCATGAACTTCCGACCGAGCAGTTCAATCACCATTTTTTGGCGCAATCCGGTATTGTTTTCGGTTATCCTTCGAAACTCCTGTTCGGAAAAGAACTCGATCAGACAAAATGGACTAAAAACGAGAAACTAACGGTGCTGCTTTTCGAAGCGCAGTTGTTTACGTACATGCGTGTTCGAAACCCGGAATCAGTTGATAAAGAAGTATTTGTCGAGAAACTAACACAGTTTTACAAACATCATAAAATCAAGTCGCTGAGTTCACTAATCGGCTATATTTTCAAAGAAAGTAAGGAAGAGAAACTCGAGCGTATTTTAGCCAAACGCACCGAGGTACCCAAAAATATCATTCACACCAAATCGTGGATGAGTTATCTCAATAATGCTTTCGTTTACCTGGATGTATTGTTGTTTGAGGAATTTTTGATCACAGAAGGAGAAATCCGGTTCGATTATCAGCAATTGGCGATGCTTGCGTTGGCGGTCATTACTCTTTCTGCATATTCTGATGGTGAAGTTGAGGAAAAAGAAAAAACCATTTTCGAAGCGTTCCTGGTTTCGGCCGAATTGGACAGCGATGAACGCGAAATAGCACGGCTGCGGTTTAAAGAAGGATCTTCACTCAATGAATTGACTTCCGAATTGGTCGATTCCTGGTACTACAAGCGTTACCTGCTCGATTTATCGTCACTGACTATTTATTCGAGCCACGACGCTGGTATTGAAGAAAAAGTTTTTCTACATGAATTGTGTGCCTGGCTACAGCTCGAAGAAATCAATCTCGATGAAGCATTGGTCAGTTCCAATCAATTTGTGCTTAAGAACAACCAGCACGTTGCCTTTTTGCACGATGCTTCCTCGGTAGAATTGATGATGGAAAACGTGTCCAAACGTTGGGTAAAAATCCTGGGACGCAATAAAGACAAACTCGCTCTCGAATTGCGCCAAAGCAAAGAATTGGTGCAGCTGATCCGTAAATCGTCGAAAGAAGAGCTTTCCAAGGAAGAAAAAGAAAAGGTAAAAACACAGTTTATGGACATCGCGAAATCGATGCCGGCGCTGGCGATTTTCCTCTTGCCCGGTGGTGCATTGTTGTTACCGATCGTGCTGAAAATCATCCCGAATCTGGTACCTTCTGCTTTTCGGGAAAATGAAATTGATACTCCTGAAAAAAAACACTGACATTTCCACCCGAAATAATCGTACTGAATGACTCACCGAATAATCAAAACCGGTTTATCTAAGAAAACGAAAGGTGAATAATCTCTCGTCCAACAAACTGATCGACAGCTAGTTTCGGAGAATCATTCATCAAAATAAAGGTTGTAAAACGCTTCTACATTATCCAGGTAGGCACCGTCAAATCCGGCATTGATGAGTTTTTTGGTATAGGAATCATCGTTGCCATAAATAATCTCTTTCCACTCTTTCTTCCAGAATTTCACCCAAACTTCTTCTTCGTAGCCATCGTATGCTTTTTTCAGCCAACGCGGTTTGTGTAATTTCCAGTCATCTTGCCAATAGTAGCGGTACTTCTCTGCCGAACCGATACTCATATAGGCAATGATCATCCGCTTACCGCCATTCAGTTTGGTTTTTAGCGCATTGATTTCCGCCGAAGTATACAACTCATCACCATAAAATGCGTCCATGATTACGACATCAAAATTGGTTTGCTGAATGGCAGTGAGATAATCCTGTTTCGTGGAATAACCACCGTCGCTTATGAGGTACAAATAATTGCGTGCATCCGATAATTTCTCAATGTCGTTGTTGTTTTCATTGAAAGCTGTCGCTGGAATCTGCAGATAATCGTAATTGGAAGAAATCCTTGGAAAAGCAAGAAATCCGGCATCTGCATTGTACTGAATAGCTTGATTGTAATCTGTATCATTTCCCAAATAATCGGCCACCAATACCGGAATCCGGGCTTTGGCTTTCAATAGCATTTGCAAGCGGTAATCATCCGGAGAATAATTGCCGCCGTTGTAAAAAACTTCTTCAATGCTGATGGCGTCAATGGCGTTGATCAACCGTTCATCCAACGCGGCTTCGCTATCTATTTTTGAAAATAATAATTCCTCACCGTTTTGCGGAATGATGGCGAAATCCGGATCAATTCCTTTCGCGTAATCACTGATTTCCACAATGAAATCCTGCATTTTACGTCCGGCTTTATTGCTTCGCCGTTCCTTGAAACAGGAGGAAAGCATCAGGATTATTGCCAGGGAAAGAATGACTCTTGTTTTCATTATAAATTGGGTTACAATGAACTAAACGTCTTTTTTGATGGTTTGTTTTAGTGGTTTGAATGAGCAGTGACCTTAATTACTTTCCGGCAAATAGTTGCTGGTTGGTCTTTTGAATCATCTTTCATTCAACAACTCGAGAATAACGCTCCATTTCTCCACCTTCTTTTCAAACGGCATACTTGCATAAGCACCACTTGGTGACGGTAACAGGTCATAGTTTTTAGACGGATCCATGCCAACGTGTTTTCTGTAAAGTTTTTCGGCGGACCGACTACCCCAAAAAACGTATTGAATGTGCGGATGTGTCGCGTAGAACGTCTTAAAATCATTTGCGACTTCATTGCGGATAGCCGTGTCTGCGCTTCCTTCACCTTCGCAATGTGAAAGAACATCCCACAGCGCAATGTGTTTTCGATGCAGCAAATCAATACGTTTGTCGTACTCATTCGTAAAGGGCTCATCAAACAGGCGGAAAAGGATTTTCCAGAAATGATTTCCAGAGTGTCCATAATATTGTTGTAATTCCAACGAACGAATTCCGGGCATTGTTCCAAGAATCAGGATTTTGCTTTCTGAATCTACGATAGGAGCAAAGGCTGTTTTCATGATTTTTTCTCTTTCAATTGTGAAACAATCGCATTCCAGCAAACGTTGGCAGTGTGGTCCCATGAAAATAATTTTCCGCGTTCAATTCCCGCTGCTTTCAGCTCAGTATAAAGTTCAGAATTGTTGCTCAATTCATGCATCGCTGCTGTGATGGCATCCACATTAAACGGATCGCAGTACAAAGCCGCATTCCCTGCCACTTCGGGCAAACTGGTCTTGTTTCCGGCAATAATCGGAACGCCACATTTCATCGCTTCCACCAACGGAATTCCGAAACCTTCAAAATAAGGAACGTATACCAAACTATGCGCTGCACCTACCAGGCGCGTTAACTCGGTTTGCGAAACATGTCCGGTAAAATGAATGCGATTCTTCACCGATTCACTCAAATCTGGTAACTGCAACTGGTTATTTTTCCAAAGCGTTTCACCGACAATCAGCAAATCGATTTCAGCGTTTTGTTCACAGAATTTCGCGTAAGCTTCCAGTAAACGGCCCACATTCTTGCGCGGATGCAATGCTCCTACAAAAATAAAGTACGATTTTCCGAAACTGTACTGAGTTCTAACAGTAGCCACAGCTTCTTTTTCCAGTGGTTTAAATAACTCTGAAGCACCGTTCCAACCTACGATTACTTTGCCTTCAGGAATTTTGTAAGTGGCACAAATATCCTGTTTTGAATATTCCGAAACGGTGATGATTTGAGCTGCTTTCCGGGCAAATTTCGGGAAGAAACAGCGTAAATAAAGTCGCGGTTGCCAGGGAATATCTTGTGGATAATGTTCAAAATTCAAATCGTGGATCACACCGACCTGCGGTACTTTCGAACCTAATGAAAGATAGCCGTCGGGCGAGAAAAACACATCAATTCTATGTTTTTTCAGCGCACGTCTTACTGACCATTCAAACCAGATATAAAACAAAATCGGGTGCCTTGCCGGTGGGTTTAATACAACCGGTGTTACGTTTGGTCCGAAAACAAACTTCGGATCGAATGCACGATCAAAGAAAAACACAAACTCGTGTTCGGGATGTTGTTCCACCAATCGCTTAACCACTTCGAAGGTATACCATCCGAAACCTTCCATTTTGGAAGACAATAAAAACCGGGTGTTAATGGCGATGCGCATGTGTGGTCAAAATAACTCATTTTTGGGGAATCAACGGTCCAGCAGTACCGAATTCTGTTCAATTTTCATACAAAATCACTGTTTATGACAACATTCAGGCAGGAATCCTGTAAATATCCAACTAAATGTTCCTTTGGCTTTCCAACTTTTCCTAACTTCGCGGCATCATATCGGTGAATGAAGAACAGGGTAAAATATCTATTGCAAAAAACACTTGGTTTACAGACCTATCTTTATGTGTTTGCGCTTTACAAAATCCGCACACTTCGTTCCGATAAAAAGGAAAACGATTTCTTCACCTTCCTTTCATTGCTCAAAGACGGTAAAGGCGATGTGCTGGATATCGGCGCGAACCTGGGAATCATGACAGTACATTTGGCCAATCATCTTCCCAATTCAACGATCCACGCGTTTGAGCCAATGCCGACGAATGCTTCTATTTTGAAACGAATTATCGCAAAATTCAATTTAAATAAAGCCAAAATTCACGAAGTTGCTTTGGGCGATGATTCAGGAACAGTAAAAATGGTGCTGCCTGTAAACGGAGCTACCGTGATGCAAGGCCTGAGCCACGTGAAACACGAATCTATTACCGAATGGAACGAAGGCAAAGAAGTTGACGTGAAATTGGATAAACTGGACAATATCATCAATGGCCAGGTTATTCAAGGCATTAAAATCGATGTAGAGAATTTTGAATATTTTGCCTTGAAAGGCGGAACACGCATCATCAGCGCACATCACCCGATTATTTATGCTGAATTGTGGGACAATGAAAACCGCAAACAGTGCTTCGATTTGTTGAGTAGTTTTAATTATTCGGTCTTTGTAGCAGGTAAAAACGGGCTTGAGCCCTTTCAACCGCTTGTGCATCAAACACAGAACTTTATCTTCGTAGCTGAATAGCACCCCGCGCATGCAGCAAATCTTTCTTAGAGGTCTGGGAATTACTCTTTTACTTAATTTATTAGTAAAACCGGCCACGATATTTGGTGTTGACGTCGTGATGCAAAATGAGATCGGATTGATTCCGTACGGAGATTTTTCGGCCTTCCTCAACTTCACCTTTCTGTTTTGTATGATCCTCGATATGGGAATCACCAATTACATGACACGACTAATTGCCCAGCATCCGCATCTGATTCGCCAATACAGCCATCAGCTCTTTACACTGCGCATGTTCCTGGCGCTTGTTTACGTCGTCTGGACGGTTTCGCTGTTCTTTCTCTTCGGTCTACCAACCAATTACTGGTGGATGCTCGGCTTGCTCATTATCCATCAGATTAGTATTAACACAGTCAACTACGTCAGAGCTTATACCGGCGGATTGATGCGGTTTAAACTGGATGCGGTACTTTCGGTTATCGAGCGATTGGTGTACCTTATTTTAGGATTGCTATTGTTGTACACAACCCTGATCCGGCCGATTTCGCTGGGCTGGTTTGTCGGAATTTTCGTCTCTTCTTCGTTTATATCATTCCTGTTCGCAGGTTTCGTTTACGTTTCACTGGTCGAATTTCCGCGCTGGAAATGGAATTCTGTTTTCTTCAAGGCCATTTTCAAGCAATCGTTTCCGTATGCATTGCTGGTGATTCTGATGATGCTCAATTCACGCATCGATACGGTATTTATTAAGTTGGTTCACCCCGACGGTGCGACGCAGGTAAGTTATTACGTGCAAGGTTTCCGGTTGTTAGACGCCTGCTGGATGTTCGGTATTTTGTTCGGTGGAATCCTGCTCCCTATTTTTTCACGCCTGCTGAAACAAAAAGAGAGTGTTTCCGGAATCATGACTAACGCATTCAACCTGCTGATCAGCGCGGGATTATTGATGGTTGTTTTGTCCATTGGAACACGCGAAATACTCTTTGATGCATTGTACAAAGATGCCACGCAGATGACTTACGATTCCTGGATCTTCCTCTCAATCTCTTTCCTGCCGATGTGTTTTACACTGGTTTTCGGAACGCTTCTCACTGCCAACGGAAGCCTGCGTCAACTTAACATCATGGCAATCATTGCTTTGACAATCAACGTGATCCTGAACATCACCCTCATCCCGGTTTTGGGTGCAAAAGGAGCCGCAATCACCACACTTACTGCGCAAACGGTCTTCGGGGTGTTGCAATGGATCCTGGTGCGTTACCGCATGAATGAACGTTTGCAAAAAGCGGCATGGGTGAAACTGGCGAGTCTGGCGGCCTTACTGGTAATCATGCTCTGCCTGCGTTATGCGTTCGAGTGGAACATCATTTACTGGATCGCAACCCTGTTTTTTGTTTGGTTTGTCTGGACTTTTTCGCTGCGTATTATCGATTTAAGGGCTGTGCTCTCATTGCTGAAAAAGTCATAAAGTTGAGCTATATTAGCGCTGCATGAAGAAAACAAAAAAGATACTCGTTACAGGTGGTGCTGGTTACATCGGTTCACATACGGTTATTGAGCTCATTGAGCAAGGTTACACGCCTGTAATTCTCGATAATTTCTCCAATGCGCATCCATCCGTCATCCCTTTGATTGAAACAATTGCCGGTCAACCGATTCTTACGGTAGAAGGCGATTGTAATGACAGTGAGTTGCTTGGCAGTTTGTTTTCTGAACACGATTTTTCCGGCGTCATTCATTTCGCGGCTTTCAAAGCAGTGGGTGAATCGGTTGAAAATCCGTTGAAATATTACCAGAACAATCTTTTTAGCCTCATTCAGTTATTGGTTGTGATGGAAGAATTTAACGTAACCAAGCTGGTGTTTTCTTCATCGTGTACGGTTTACGGAACTCCTGTCGGTACGACCAAAGTAGATGAACAAACGCAACTCGGAACTCCAAATTCACCCTATGGCTGGACCAAACTGATGGGTGAGCAAATCCTCCGTGATGCCGCAGTTGCCAATCCTGCACTTCAGGTGATCTTCCTGCGTTATTTTAACCCGATCGGTGCGCATTTTTCCGGTGAAATAGGCGAATTTCCGCAAGGTGTTCCCAACAATATTCTTCCGTATATGACCCAAACTGCCAGTGGTGTATTGCCACAACTGACTGTTTATGGCGATGATTATCCAACCCCCGACGGAACCTGTATCCGTGATTATATTCACGTTTCTGATCTTGCAAACGCCCATATTCGCGCGCTCGATTACCTGGATGTTCCGCGTGAATTAACCGTTTTTAATATCGGGACTGGTGTCGGAGTTTCGGTGCTTGAACTGATCGCAGCCTTTGAACGGGCAACCGGAAAACCGTTGAACTGGAAATTTGGTCCACGACGTGCTGGAGACGTAGTTGAAATCTACGCTGATGCGCGATCGGCCGCAGAAAAAATGAATTGGAAAGCCACCCGGACAGTGAACGACGCAGTGCGCGACGCCTGGAAATGGGAGCAAAACAGACTGGCAAATGAAAATCGTAACTAGTATCATCTGCACACTTTTTGTGCTGACTTCATACGCACAATACGACGGTAAAGATCCGAAGATTGCTTCGCGTTTTCGTCCCGGGTTCATGTGGTTCAACACCGGCTGGCGTCCCGCAAAAGAAGGCCGTCCACGCAAATATGACCGTTTGATGATCGATCTTACCTACAACGATTGGGTTAATGATTCGTCACTTTTCCTTGTGAAACCGTCTTCTATCGGTTATAATCTCAATTGCATGTGGGATATTCCGCTTGTTGATGGAAATACGGTAGCGCTTGGCATCGGGTTATCGTATCGCTACCAGCGCGTGAGTTACGACGGCATCATGTTCCGCGATTCGGTGAACAGATCAACCGAATGGATGCTCTACAAAGACGATCAGCAAGGTCCGGATAAATCAATTTTTGGAAGTCACGCTTTTGCAATTCCGCTCGAATTGCGCTTTCGTGCCGAGAAATGGAAACACATGAAAGTCCACGTTGGCGGTTTCATCGGTTACCGTGTGCAAACGTTTACCAAAGCATGGTACAACAACAAAGAAACAATCATAAAAGACCGCTCTTTTTACGACGACGATCCGTTGTTTTACGGCGTTCATGCCCGTGTGGGAATTCGAAATTGGGCATTCTTTGCAAGTTATACGTTAACAGAGCAATTCAAATCGGATAAAAGTACCAGCCTGAAACCGATTTCGTTTGGGATAACGGTGTCCATATTTTAAGGAGAATTTCAGCATATATTTGATTTAACAATTTGTAAATCAACAGTTTAAATTCAGTAATCCCGCAATATTACGGAACGACCAAAATCCCATTAATTTACCTTGTTTATTTTTTCTCTGATCAAGAGCGGATTCACGGAATCTGACTATTTTTGCCTATGCGCAATTTGATCGCTTTTTTTCAGCGCTTCCGTATTTTTCTTGTCTTCGCATTGCTACAGGTAGTTGCGCTGAGTATGTATTTCACTTACTCGGATTTCCCACGAATTCAGATGCTTACAAGTGCCGGCGCGATCAATGCTGAAATTTTAACCATTCGAAACGACGTTACCAAACACTTCAATTTAGAAGAAACCAATAAACAGTTGCAGTGGGAAAATAAACGATTGCGTCAAAAACTGAAAAACTCACTTTACAAGGAAGACAAAGGTGTTATTACCGTTGATGATACGCTTTTCCGTCAAAATTACAGCTATATACCAGCCACTGTCATCAACAGTACGTTTGACAAACGGGATAATTACATGACTATCGACATTGGCAGAAACCATGGAATCAAACGTGGAGATGGGGTGTTTTCCTCAAGAGGCGTTGTTGGAATTGTTCACTTAGTAAGTGATAATTATGCCGTTGTAAAAACGGTGCTTTCCAAAAAC
Source organism: Candidatus Fluviicola riflensis (assembly GCA_002243285.1). Taxonomy (GTDB): domain Bacteria; phylum Bacteroidota; class Bacteroidia; order Flavobacteriales_D; family Crocinitomicaceae; genus Fluviicola; species Fluviicola riflensis. Next base: position 42,500 of record CP022585.1, read on the forward strand.
ATCAACATCGATGTGATGATCGAAAAAAGCGGTTCGTTCGGACTGTTGAAATGGAGTGGATTGGATCCCAAAAGAGGCTCGATCAGTGGAATCTCCAACGACATGCGCATTAAAAAATGGTCGCGGGTAGTCACACGAGGCGGATCGGGAATTTTCCCCCGCGGTATTTTGGTCGGCCAGGTCGAAAAGAAAGGATACATTGAAGGAAAACCGTTGTGGGACATTACAGTGCGTTTTTCCGAAGATTTTAGAAGCATACAGCACGTGTATGTGGTCAAAAACCTGATGCAGGAAGAACTCGATTCACTGCAGCAACAAATTCCCGAAGATTCGGAAGAACCTGAGTTATAACATGGGAGGCATTATTCTACATACCGTTCGTTTCATTCTGTTCGTACTTTTCCAGGTGCTGGTACTCAACCACCTTGAACTTGGCTGGGGTGTTTACCCGATGCTCTATCCGTTGTTTATCCTCTTGCTACCGTTTGAAATGGCAACCGTTCCCCTTTTGCTGATCGCATTTGCCATGGGACTTTCCATCGATGCGCTTTCCAATACGTTTGGATTACACGCCTCTTCGGCATTGATTTTTGCCTATTTCCGGCCGGTAATCTTTAAACTCTTTGCTCCACGCGACGGATACGAAAACACCGAAGAAAGTAATATTTACACGATGGGAACCCGCTGGTTCATCTATGCTTTCGGATTGTTATTGCTCATTCACCACACATGGTTTTTCCTCATCGAAATCTTCAAACTGAACGAAATATTACTCCTGCTTCGAAAAATTGGACTCAGCGTTCCATTTTCGTTCTTGCTAAGTTTGTTCGCCCAGTTTATATTTAGTTCCAAAAAGAAAAGCGAACGATGAATCTCGATGGAAGGAAATATGTAATCCTGGTCTTCATCATTTTGGTGGGAGTAGTTTACCTGGCGCGCTTGTTTTTCATGCAGGTAGTAGACGATACCTGGAAGTTGCGTGCAGCGGAAATTGCCGAAAAACGCAAAGAAATTACGCCACCACGTGGAATCGTTTTCGACCGGAAGGGTAAAAAAATTGTCACCAACCGCAGCTATTATAATCTCATGATGCGCGAAGATGACATCGTTGATCTCGATACTGCAGCATTCGCCGAATTATTGGGCTGGACGCCGCAGGAAGTCAAAAACCGCTTTTGGAACATCCGTAAAAAAGAAGGAAAATACCGCAATCCTCACACCGGAAAGTTGCAGGAAAACTACCAGTCGCAACGACCGTATCCGTTTATTGAAGAATTAACCATCGACGAAATAACCCGCATTGCACCGAATCTGTCGAAATTCCCCGGGTTTTACGAAGATTTGACTTCCATGCGTTTTTATCCGTATGCCGGCGGAGCCAATATTTTCGGATACCTTTCTGAAGTCAACCAGGAAGAAATTGACGAAGATGGGTTCTATAGAAGAGGCGATCACATCGGAAGAGCAGGAATCGAACGCTATTACGAAAAAGAATTGCGCGGAAGAAAAGGGATCAAATACATTGTGACTTCTGCATCAATGAACGCCATTGAGTCTTACGCCAATGGGAAATACGATACCACCGCGCGCCAAAGTCCGCCATTGAAAATGGGTGTTGACATTGATTTGCAGGTTTACGGCGAAAAACTGATGGTGAACAAACGTGGTTGTATCGTAGCCATTGAACCTTCAACAGGCGAAATTTTGGCTTTGGTTTCCTCGCCTAGTTTCGACCCGAATTTATTGGTGGGAAAACAAAACATCAGTAAAAACTATCCGACCTTTGTGATGGATGAAGGAAAGCCACTTTATCCACGGCCTTTGGCGGCGGAATACCCGCCGGGATCAATTTTCAAACTGGTTCAAGCCCTCATCGGGCTTCAGGAAGGTGTTATCAACGAAACTTCAGGTTTTCCCTGCAATAAATCGATGGTTGGTTGCCACAATCACCCGAGTGCCGGAAACTTACCTGATGGGATCAAACATTCCTGCAATCCCTATTTTTATTACGTTACAAGACGCATTATTCAACAAGGTAAAAAGCGCAGTATGTTTGCTGACGCAGAAGTTGGTTTGAACCGTTGGTCGGAATACATGCATAGCTTCGGGCTCGGCGAAAAATTCGACTCTGACATTACTGGTTTACGTCCGGGATTGATTCCCAACGCAGCCTATTACGACGAATGGTACGGTCATCATACCTGGGCATTTTCGACGATCCGGTCGATTTCAATTGGTCAGGGAGAGGTGAAAGTGACACCACTTCAAATGGCCAACATTGCCGCTATTATTGCCAATAAAGGCTGGTATTACACACCGCATTTCGTACGCTCAATCGGCGACAGCGGTCCGTTACCACAGTTTCGCAAGAAACATTACACAATGGTTGAGGCCCAACACTTTACTCCGGTAATAGAGGGAATGCGCAGAGCCGTGTATGCACCAGGTGGAACCGCTCACAGAGCCAGTTTTGCTGAAGACATAATTGTTTGTGGTAAAACCGGAACGGCGCAAAATCCGGCCGGAGAAGATCATTCCATTTTCATTTCCTTCGCCCCGATGGACAACCCCAAAATTGCGATTGCCGTTTTCATTGAAAATGCCGGTTTCGGTGGAACCTGGGCGGCTCCGATGGCGAGTCTAATGATGGAGAAATACCTGAAAGGAAAGGTAACCGACAAAGAAAAAGAAACCCGCATTCTTACTGCCAATCTTCTCAATGTGAAGCCGAAACCCAAGAAAAAGAAATGAGAAGGGACGATTCATTGACGCAGCACGTGGATTGGTGGCTGTTCGCGGTAGTGATCATCATGCTGGGAATGGGGATTGCCAATGTCTATTCAGCGGCTTACGATCCTGATCATCCGAGTATTTTCGACTTTTCGCAGAAATACGGTAAACAAATCATGTGGGTTGGCGTTTCCTTGTTTTTAGGATTACTTGTTTTTCTCATCGATGCCGATATTTACCGGAAATTCGCCATTCCCATTTACCTGTTTACCTTCAGTTTGCTCATTTTGGTGTTGTTTATGCCGGCAGTAAACGGAGCACACGCATGGTTGGGCTTTGGTACTTTGGGGATTCAACCGGCTGAATTTGCCAAGATCGGAACGGCCATTGCCCTGAGTACTTATGTCAGCAATGTAAACATCAAGCAACAAAACATGCAAACGGTATTCCTCGCTTTGGGAATTGTATTGGTGCCGATGGTTATGATCCTGCTACAGCCAGATGCGGGAACGTTTGTTGTATTTACCTCATTCTTTTTTGTGTTATACCGAGAGGGAATTACGTTCGACCCGATTGTGTTGCGCATCGTAAACACCATTCCCGGGGTGAAATTCAAAGAAACCTGGGTAGGAAGCCACTTTATTCCGATCTTGTTTTTTACCGTTTTTCTCTCGCTCATTACGTTGCTTATGAGTGGCAATGAGTACGAATTCAGTTTCATGCCAGGTTTCCTGATTCCCGGATTTTACGGAATTCTTTTCACCCTGGCGGTGATTGCATTATTAGCCTACCTGATGCTGCGTTGGATTTCTGCAAAGCGTGAAAAAGGCCGTGTTCTGGCAATTGTACTCATTGGATTTTTACTCTCGGCCAGCATTTCAACGGCGGTTAACTTTTCGTTTAAAAACCTCGCGAAGCACCAACGGGATCGTATCGAATTGTTCCTTGGCTTGAAACAGGATCCTGACGGTGAAGATTACAACCGGAACCGCGCGATGGCCGCTGTAGGTTCGGGTGGAATGTTTGGAAAAGGTTACCAGCAAGCCAGTGTTGCCAGTGTAGAATCCAATCATGTTCCGGAAAGTGAAACCGACTTCATTTTTTGTCCGCTGGCCGAAGAATGGGGGTTTATGGGAAGCACCGCCATCGTGTTTTTATTCATGTTCATGCTTATCAGGATCGTGATTATTGCTGAGCGGCAGCGGTCGACATTTAACCGAGTATATGCCTATAGTGTTGCGATGATCGTGTTTTACCACTTTGCCGTAAACATTGGAATGAATATCGGTTTTGCACCGGTAATCGGGATTCCGTTACCGTTTTTCAGCTATGGTGGTTCGTCGCTGATGTCATTTTCCATCATGTTGTTTATCCTGTTGAAACTGGATAGCCAACGGCGGGATGTACTTCATTAACTTTTATAAGATTGGCTGCGGGCACGCGTTTCATCGCGTGCCGGATTTATTTTGGTGCTTTATTGTAGGTGCTGGATGCGTCCCATGCTTACAAAATCATTCTGCTGTATCAGCTTTCTTCTTCTTCTTCCATTCAAACCCGTATTCCAACGAAATCAAATGCTCGGTATAAGGATTTCCGGTATTGTATTTCCGGCCGTAATAGTATGTAAAACTAATGGTATTCGGACCAGGCATATCGATATCAGTTCCCAATCCGAAACGAACACGATTGAACCGCTGTCCAAATTCACCTAAAACCGGATTGTAGAAAAATTCTGCTGAAAAACCGAGATCAAAACGTGTTTTGGGGATCGAATATTCAACATACGGTTTCAAACGCAAAGCCTGATCAAGGTCAGAGTCGGAACTGCTCCCAGAACCAATAACCAATTGATAACGAGTACGAAAACCAACCTTAACCTCCTTGATTTTTTTTCTGAAATCGGCGTTCATGTTAAAACGATTGGAATAGGTCGGATTCCCGTTATCAGCATACGAAGCGATGAACCGGTAATCAACCGATGGACGAAACCATTTCAGGTGTTCGCTTTTGAGACTTACTTCCTGAAACAAAGTTTCCAGCTTACCATCAGTGCGGATTCGTGCATTGGTTTGAACACCCGCAATTAGGTCTTTAAGTACCTCGCGCTTAATTCCGGCGGCAAGCCAGATTTCAGACCTGTCTTGTGCATTGGCAGTACTACCAGCAATACACAGTAGAACTAGCAGGAGTCTCATTTTTTTATATTAATGGTACCAACATCAGTCGCTTTCTTTTTATCAACGGTAACGGTCATCGTGATCGCTTCTTCACCACCATTGCACAACAAACAATCCGAATACACAAAAATAGTATACGTTCCCGGTTGCAGGTATTTGAACTCAAACGAACCATCGTAACTGGCTTCGATTTTATCGTCGAATGTATTATCACCTGTACCATAGATGATGTAGATATCTTCTTTGAATCCGGCATATTCGCTTAACAACACCGTTTGGTTCGAATTGTAATCCTGAATATTGATTTTTCCTGTGATGGAACCTGATCCGCCTTCACCTTCTACTTTTTTACAGGCTGTGAAGAACAGTAAGCCTAACGAGATAATTGCAATTAGTTTCATGAAAATTGTTGATATGTTAAGGCAATATTAAGTCAAAAAAACGGACCAAATCAAGCGTTGGAAATAAAAAACGATGAATGACAAGATTAATTTTATTTCAGGCAACATTGTTACATTTCGTTCATATTAACTATTTAAATGCGAATATGTTGTGCGAAATTTAACAATTTGATAATATCAAGCAACTTTTTCATAAATTTAGAGTCCTCTTAGTAAAACTGTATCTCCATGATTACACGTGTTCTATTGCCGCTTTTCGCTTTTCTCTTACTGCTTCCCGTCTCCGGTTTGTCGCAGGTAGTGATCAACGAATATTCCTGTTCAAATATGAACGGTCCGACAGACGCTTTCGCTGAACGGGAAGATTGGATCGAATTATACAATACCTCCGCCACAGCTGTTGATTTGACCGGTTATTACCTGTCGGATAATGACAACAATCTTACCAAATGGCTTATTCCTTCAGGATCAATTCCTGCGAATGGTTATAAAATGGTATACTGTTCAGGTCGGGATTTGGTGTCGGGAACACAATATCATCCAAATTTTAAATTGACGCAAACTGAAGGTGATTGGATTATTTTGACGCTTCCGAACGGAAACGTATTGGATTCCATTCAAATTGTACACATGACGAAAGGAGATCACTCGGTAGGGCGTTCTACAAACGGTGCAATTGACTGGAAATTATTTACAACCCCAACACCCAATGCAGCCAATACCGGAGCAGTTGATTTTTATACAGCTACGCCGGTTTTCGATATTGCTCCCGGATTTTACGCCGGTGCTCAAAGTGTAACCATTACATGTCCTGATGTTACGGCAACTATTCGTTATACAACAGACGGATCGGTTCCTACAGCAGCGTCTACGCTTTATGCCGGACCTGTCAATATTGCAGCAACTACTGTTTTACGCGCACGTGCTTTCTCGGCGAATTTGACAAGTTTTACCCAATCAGGGACTTATTTTATTAATGTAAATCATACCGTACCTGTTGTTTCAGTTGCTGGTGCTGGTGGTGGAAGCGTTGCCTCATTACTTGCCGGTACCCAGGTCACGCCTCAGGGATTCTTCGAATTGTGGGAGGACGATCAGACATTGGCCGGAAAAGGCGAAGGTGAATTCAACAAACATGGAAATGATTCCTGGGCATACGATCAACGCGGTTTCGACTACATCATGCGTGATGAATTCGGTTACAACAATGATATTTCTCACCAGATTTTCCCGGAAACACCCAGAGATAATTTCCAGCGACTCATTCTGAAGCCGGGAGCCAGTGATAACTTTCCGTTTGAAACAGGTGGTGCGCATATCCGGGATGCTTTTATTCACACGCTTTCGCAAAAAGCTGACATGAAATTGGACGAACGTACCTGGAGACCTTGCGTGGTTTACCTGAATGGCCAGTACTGGGGTGTTTATGAAATTCGTGAAAAAGCAGATGATGCCGATTACACAGAGTTTTATGCGGATCAGGATAAGTATCACTTATACTACCTCAAAACATGGGGCGGAACCTGGGAAGATTACGGTGCGCCGAATGCAGCAGCCGACTGGAATGCCTTGAGAAATTACATCAACACCAATAACATGGGTGTTCAGGCCAATTTTGATTATGTTGACAGTCAGCTTAACTGGGAATCGTTGGTGGATTATTTCGTCATCAACTCGTATACCGTAAATCAGGACTGGCTGAACTGGAACACTTCATGGTGGCGTGGAACCGATCCGTTGGGTGACAAGAAAAAATGGCGTTACTCCCTTTGGGATATGGATGCAACTTTCGGACACTACTTTAATTACACTAACATTCCGGATGATTCGCCATCCGCTGACCCTTGTAATGCTGAAAATTTACCTGATCCGGGTGGACAAGGGCATACCGAGATTTTATCGAAGCTAATTGCTGAAAATCCGGTAGTAGAACAATATTATATTGCGCGTTATTCCGATTTGGTAAACACCTATTTATCATGTGATTACATGAATTTCTTGTTGGATAGTATGATCAACGAAATCCAACCTGAAATGGCACAACATGCTACCAGATGGGGCGGGTCTTACGCAACATGGCAGACTAACGTACAAACATTGCGCGACTTTATCGATGATCGTTGTGTTGAATTGACACAAGGGATGATCGATTGCTATGAATTGGAAGGACCTTATAACCTGGTAGTAGATGTTTCTCCGGCAGGTGCGGGAGAAGTAAAAGTGAACTCTGTTTGGGCGCCGACTTATCCATGGTCAGCTACCTATTTCGGAGGAATTAACACCAATTTTGTAGCACAGGCAAATGTCGGTTATGTATTCGATCATTGGGAATATACTACCGGACCAATGCTGCAAGCCATAGGCGAGGATACCAATGCAATGCAACTGGCTGGTCCTGAAAATGTGGTAGCCGTATTCGTGGCTGACAATCCGGATCTGGATGGTGACGGTGTTTTGAACGTGGATGAGGTGGCCAATGGTACCGATCCGAATAACCCGGATACGGACGGTGACGGTGAAAGCGACGGTGTTGAAACCGGAGCAGATCCTGCAAATCCGATTGATACGGATGGTGACGGAATTATTGATCCATTGGATTCGTCGATTTTGGATGCTGATAATGATGGCGTAAATGACGAAACTGACCCTGCAAATACTGACCCGTGTATTCCAAATCCGAACGCCGGCCCTTGTGACCAGGATGGTGATGGTTTGACGAACGCTGAAGAAGCTACCGAAGGTACAAGTCCAACCAACCCGGATACGGATGGTGATGGAATTAACGACGGCGATGAAGTAACAGCCGGTACTGATCCGTTAGATCCATGTGATCCACCAAACGCTTCACCTGGTTGTAATATTGATACGGATGGTGATGGCTTATTGGATACTCAGGAAACATTGATCGGTACAGATCCAAACAATCCTGATACGGATGGTGACGGAATCGCAGACGGTGTTGAAGTAACAAGCGGTACAAACCCATTGGATGACTGTGATCCGAATCCGGTTGGAGATGATTGCTTCAACGGAATTTTCATGCCAACCGGTTTTTCTCCGAATGGCGATGGATTGAATGATTATCTCAGCCCTAAAGTGGGGAATAATGTTGTGAAATTCACATGGTTCCTATACGATCGTTGGGGTAACCGAATGGTGATGTCATCAGATCCGGCATTCAAATGGGATGGAAACTTTAACGGAGTAAGAGTAAATTCCGGAGCTTATGCTTACATGCTTGAAGTAGAATATACAGACGGTAAGAAAGAAACACTTTCCGGCAACGTTACAGTAACAAGATAAGTTATGAAACGCTGGATAATTGGAACAATAATGGGTCTTGGGTCAGCCGTTGGCTGGTCCCAGGATCTTCATTTCTCACAAGTATTGCAATCGCCGGTATTGCTGAATCCGGGTGCTACCGGTGTTTACGACGGCTGGGAACGCATTACCCTGCACCACCGCAATCAATGGTTAGGTGCTAACACACAATTCATGTCAACGGCATTTGCAGCGGAAGCTACATTCTTGAAAAACCCGAAAAAAAATACCGGTTATCTGGGAATGGGCGTTTCATTCTTTAATGATATGGGTGGTGACGCGAAATTCGGAAATCAATTGGGAGCTTTAACGGTTTCGGGCGTACTTCCAATGGGTGGAGCAGGCCAGCTTTCATTAGGAATTCAGGGTGGTTTTGGTAACCGAAAAGGTGATATGTCGCGCTTGCTTTATGAAAGTCAGTGGAACGGTTCGGGATTTGATCCTACGATCTATTCGGGTGAAGGTGATGGTTTAAATTCATTCAGTTATGCTGATGTTTCAACAGGACTTTTCTATCAGTACGATGGTGGATCCTCTACGTTTGCGCGTAACAACGACATGAAATTACAGGTTGGTTTGGCTGTTTATCATGCCAACGCACCTCAAATGAATTACCGGGCCGGTGGATCAGAACAATTAGCGCGGAAGTATGTCGGTATGGTGAATTATGCCATGGACCTTCCGAATACGGAATGGTCGTTTGACGTTCAGTTTGTACAATTCATTCAGGGCGGGCATTACGAAACAATCTTTGGTGGTTTGACCCGCAGACGTTTTCAGGAAGGAACCAAAATTACCGGTTACTCGCAAGATGCATCATTTGGTTTTGGAGCGTATGTTCGCATGAAAGATGCCATTATTCCGACAGTTCAGGTCGATTACAAAGGTTTTCGCTTCGGATTGTCGTATGATCTCATCATCTCCCGCATGCGCAGATCGTATGGTGGTGGAAGTGCCGAATTGTCGGTTAGTTATACCAACTTGGCTCACGCGCTTTTCAAAGGACGTAGAAAAGGATATTAAAAACGATAAATTACACGAGGAAGTCGTTGTTCGGTCGAAAGATTGGATAACGGCTTTTTTGTTGGATTCTCCACTTCTTATGGAACTATAAGTAGAAGATTCAGCACTTATTTCATAGTTTCATGCTCAACTGTCATTCCCGTAAGGACGCGATATAGTAACACGTAGATCACCCAACTCAACATCCGTCCCGTAGACGGGACACCCCATCACACAGAATATCTCACCCCAACGAGGCGAAATACAAGGTAAAGATTCTGGTTTTACAATATTGCGTTCCCTACAGGACTATTTTGTAGTTTCACGCAAGAAAAAAAACAAAAAAGCATCTAACAAAATATGTGTGGTTTTCTAAGAAATGGTACTGTTAAAATCAATCAGTTACTTTCCGTTGGGAAAACCATACTGCTATCGATCTCTTTTTTCGCAACATTTTCCCTGACCGCACAAACTGATTGGAACGTTTCTTTCAAGCCAATGATGGAGAAGCAACCCTTGGTCCTGAATCAGATCTATACGATTAAACAAGATACATTTCGCATAGAAACCTTGCGGTTTTATATTTCCAATATTTCTTTCCTCAACGAAGGCAAAACAGTTTTTACTGAATCAGCAGGTTATCATTTAATCGACGCGGAAGATTCCGCCAGTTACCAAATCGCATTCTATTCGCCTAAAAAACTGACGTATGACCAAATTCAGTTCAATGTAGGAATCGACAGCGTCACTAATGTGGCCGGTGTAATGGGTGGCGACCTGGATCCCACAAAAGGGATGTACTGGTCATGGCAAAGTGGCTACATCAACTTCAAACTCGAAGGCTGGAATCCGAAATCTACCGCCCGGAAACATGAATTCCAATACCATTTGGGTGGTTACATGACACCTTATTCCGCACTTGGAACCGTTCGGATTATGTTTGATAAAAAGCAATCCAACCATGAAATAACGGTTCAATTAGCACTGTTTCTGGAACAATTGAATGTCACCGAATTACCTGCGATTATGTCACCGGGTGATCGGGCCGTTGAATTATCCGAGATTTTACCCACGATTTTTTCTGCGAAATGATGAAACGTTTCGCCTTGATTCTGCTATTGGTCATTGTCGGTTTTGCGATGATGAAACCCAAAAAAGATCCGGTGATTCACGTGCCGAAAGGTTGGCCTAAACCGGCCTATGATTTCAAAAAAAATCCACTCGACGAATCCACAATCGAATTGGGAAGACAGTTGTTTTATGATCCGGTTTTGTCACGCAATAACCAGGTTTCGTGCGCCAGCTGTCATTTGCAGCAAACAGCTTTCACTCACATCGATCATGCACTGAGCCATGGTATTGATGACCGCATCGGGAATCGCAATTCACCTGCATTGGTCAACCTGGCCTGGAGTAAATTATTTATGTGGGACGGAGCGGTTAATCACCTCGACGTTCAGGCATTGGCACCAATAGAAAATCACCTGGAAATGGATGAGAAAATTGCGAATGTGGTGCGCAAACTGCAAGCTTCCAAAACCTATCGCGGGCGGTTTTTTAATGCTTTTGGCGATAGTACCGTTACCGGCGAACGAACCCTGAAATCCATTTCGCAATTCCTGCTGACACTCGTAAGCACCAATTCCAAATACGACCAGGTGATGCGAAAGGAAAAAGGTATTCAATTCAGCGAATCGGAGCAAAAAGGATATCTGCTGTTTAAAAAGCACTGCGCGTCTTGCCACACGGAACCACTTTTTACCAACGGATTATTTGAAAACAACGGCCTTGAACCAGATTCAACACTCAACGACATCGGAAGAATGAGTATTACACGCCGAAGTTCCGATTCACTCAAATTTAAAGTCCCGACGCTCCGGAATATTGAGCGTTCGCCTCCTTACATGCATGACGGTCGGTTCCGGAATTTGCAAATGGTGTTATTTCACTATAGTAACGGAATTCATACTTCACCGACACTCTCTGTACAGCTCAAAAACGGTATTGCATTAAACGAACAGGAAAAAGGGTCAATAATTGCCTTTTTAAAAACGCTCACGGATACTGATTTTCTGATGAATCCGAAGTATGGTTACCCCAAGTGAGGGAAATAAATATAAATTAAAAGATGAGTATGAAAAAGCTAGGTTTGATGTTAGCAGGGTTTAGTGGCTTCGCGGTGTATGCCCAACCCGAGATTGAAAATTGGTTGATGAATCAGGGAGAATACGCCAGTTATTGGGAAAATACGGGCGGTGGTCCGGGTAATCCGGATAATTTTGTGTTTAGCACAAGCACCGTTCTCGCCAATGTGACACGGGTTTGTTATAACAGTACCTACGTTTGGGTAGAATCGGATGGGATGACCACCAACATGGGACAATTCCTGAATCCAGGTGCACCAACCGAACAAAATTACACCTATCGTTTTCCCCGAACTCCAACTGTTCCTGCCAGCAAAACTGGTTCTCCTTATGTGGGTTCCATCGGTTTGTTGAACAATGGCGTTCCGGTATACGGTTTGTCAAATGCACATTATTACAACGGTTCCGATAACAATGGGAATGGGACCGGAACATGGAATGTGGAAGTTTATTTAGCAGAAGGTTTCGTGCTTGATTCAACCCTGGGCGCGCATCCTCAGCAGCAAGGAGCTTACCACAGCCATGCCAAACCGTATAGGTTATATTCCACAACACCAGAAACCGAGCATTCACCGATCGTTGGATATGCATTCGATGGCTACCCGATTTATGGACCCTACGGATATACCACAGCGATGAACGCATCAAGTGGCATTTCGCGTATGAAAACCGGATATGGATTGCGCAATATTACTACGCGTACCACATTACCTGATGGAAGTAGTCTGAGTGCAGCGGATTACGGCCCGGACGTGAGTGTAACTTATCCGATTGGCACCTACATTGAAGATTATCAGTGGTCGGCTGCCAATGGTGGGGATTTGGATGAGTACAACGGACGTTTTTGCGTAACACCCGAATATCCTGGTGGTACGTACGCCTATTTCGTAACGATTGATGCCAACGGAACACCAGAGTTTCCTTACTATATCGGAACGGAATATTACGGTGCGCCTGAAGTAGATGATATCACGATGGGAGCAACTATTACCGTTCCATCTTCCGGAGTGAGTTGTTTCACCGATCCGCTTTCGGTGAATGAAGCTGCGCAAAAAGAAACCATTTTGGTAGCTCCAAATCCGTCGAATGGTGTGTTTAACCTTCAATTACCGAATGTTTCCGGGAGCACAACGGTTGAAATTTACACTGCTGCAGGTCAGCAAATCTTCGTTCAAACCATCACAACAAATGAGTTGTTGATTGATCTTTCTACTCAAAACAATTCAGGCGTATTGTTGCTGAAAGTCACCAATAATGGTCAATCCTATTATTCGAAAATCGCTTTGAAGTAAAGTAGGTTTAAAGACGAGAAACCTGATAGCTATTTTGGTTATCAGGTTTTTTTATTCCCCAATTATGGATCACAAATCCTTTCAAACTAAACCGATTTATAATCTTTCGCAACTCGTTCGTTTTTCCCAATTAAAGACATTACTTTTGCGGTCTCAAAAATCAGGAAACGCATGGAGCAGTCAACGAAAATCACAGCAGCACTTATTTCGGTTTATTACAAAGACGGATTGGAACCGATCGTTCGTCGATTGCATGCCGACAACGTGGTTATATACTCAACCGGCGGAACACAGGCTTTTATCGAAGCATTGGGCATTCCGGTGGTAGCTGTGGAATCGATGACCAACTATCCAGAGATTTTCGGAGGTCGTGTAAAAACCTTGCACCCCGCTATTTTCGGCGGTATTTTGCACAGAAGAAACCTGCAGTCTGACCTTGATCAAGCCACGCAATTCAACATTCCGACCATTGATTTGGTGATCGTGGACTTGTACCCGTTTGAAGAAACCTTGGCTTCGGGAGCGGCTCACCAGGACATCATCGAGAAAATCGATATCGGTGGCATCTCACTCATTCGCGCAGCAGCGAAAAACTACAATGACGTAGTGATTATTCCTTCCGTGAACCAATATGGCCGTTTCCAGGAAATTCTGGAAGCAAATGGTGCTACAACAACATTGGAAGAGCGTAAGGCTTTCGCCCGCGACGCGTTCATGGTTTCATCACATTACGACACACACATTTTCCGTTACTTCAACCAGGAAGAGCCATTACCTGTTTTCAAGGAAAGTATCCTCGAATCACAGCCGTTACGTTACGGCGAGAACCCGCACCAACGCGGTTGGTTCCACGGTGATTTCAGCGCAATGTTCGATCAATTACACGGAAAAGAATTGTCTTACAACAACTTACTCGACGTTGACGCAGCGGTTCAACTCATGGCCGAGTTCAAAGACAACGACCCGACATTCGCCATTTTAAAACACAACAATGCCTGCGGATTAGCAACACGTTCAACATTGAAACAAGCCTATGCTGATGCATTGGCAGGTGATCCAACTTCTGCGTTCGGTGGAATTTTGATCGCAAACCGTCCGATTGATTTGGCTACTGCTGAATTGGTAAATGATTTATTCTGCGAAGTGGTGGTAGCCCCATCATTTGATGCAGACGCGTTGGAAGTACTAAAAAGCAAAAAGAACCGCATTTTATTAATTCAGAAAGAAGCATCCATGCCGAAACGTCAATTTAGAACTTTACTGAACGGCGTATTGGAACAGGACAAGGATTTATTGTCTGAAACCGCTGCCGATTTCACTCCACGTACGAATACTGTTCCTACTGCACAAGAAGTAGAAGATTTGGTATTTGCCAACAAACTGGTGAAGCATACCAAATCGAATACGATCATTTTAGCTAAAAACGGCCAATTGATCGCGAGTGGTACGGGCGAAACATCACGAGTAGATGCCTTGCGTCATGCGATTGAAAAGGCAAAAGCATTTCAATTCGATTTGAACGGAGCGGTAATGGCCTCGGATGCGTTTTTCCCATTTCCTGATTGCGTTGAAATCGCTCATTTGGCAGGAATCACAGCTGTTGTTCAGCCGGGCGGTTCGATCAAAGACGAATTGTCGATTGATTATTGCAATGCCAATGGAGTAGCGATGGTCTTCACAGGGAACAGACACTTTAAACATTAATTGAAAATTGAAAATGTAAAATTGAAAAGCAAGTACTACACTCCTTTTCAATTTTCAATTGACTGAATAATTTTAACATTCATAATTCATAATTACCCCTTATTTCAATTTATTTACTCTACTTTTGTAACCATTTCCGGATTTTTACGAAAAAGGGGAAGTTTACAAGCATAACGCAGCGCAATAAATGGGACTCTTTAATTTTCTTACGCAAGAAATTGCTATCGACTTAGGTACTGCTAACACACTCATTATCATGAATGATAAGGTAGTCGTGGATGAACCGTCTATCGTGGCAAGGGATATTCAAACGGGCAAGATTGTGGCTATCGGCAAGAAAGCACAGCAAATGCACGGGAAAACACACAAATTAATTGAAACGGTAAGACCTTTGAAAGATGGTGTAATTGCCGATTTCCAGAGCGCCGAACAAATGATTCGCGGGTTTATCAAAATGATCAATCCGGGGAAACGCATGTTTAATCCGACATTGCGAATGGTGATTTGTATTCCTTCGGGAATTACAG
Source organism: Candidatus Fluviicola riflensis (assembly GCA_002243285.1). Classification (GTDB taxonomy): domain Bacteria; phylum Bacteroidota; class Bacteroidia; order Flavobacteriales_D; family Crocinitomicaceae; genus Fluviicola; species Fluviicola riflensis. Next base: position 57,798 of record CP022585.1, read on the forward strand.
AGGTTGAAAAACGTGCCGTTCGTGACTCTGCCGAACATGCCGGTGCAAAAGAAGTGTACCTGATTCACGAACCAATGGCTGCGGCAATCGGTATCGGTATCGACGTTGAAGAGCCGATGGGAAATATGATCATCGATATCGGTGGTGGTACTTCCGAAATTGCAGTAATTGCTCTTGGCGGAATTGTGTGTGATAAATCAATCCGTATTGCGGGTGATGATTTCACATCAGACATTGAAGAATACATGCGCCGTCAGCACAACATTTTGGTGGGTGAGCGTACAGCTGAACAAATCAAAATCGAAGTAGGCGCTGCTTTACCAGAATTGGATAATCCACCGGCAGACTTTGCGGTTCGCGGTCGTGACTTGATGACAGGTATTCCGAAAGAAATCATCATTACTTACTCCGAAGTTGCACATGCGCTGGATAAAACCATTTCCAAGATCGAAGAAGCGATTTTAAGTGCGTTGGAACAAACGCCGCCGGAATTATCAGCCGATATCTACAAAACTGGTATTTACCTTGCAGGTGGTGGTTCAATGCTTCGCGGTTTGGATCGCAGAATCAACGAAAAAACCAAATTGCCGGTGCATATTGCCGAAGATCCGCTTCGCGCAGTAGCTCGTGGTACAAGTATCGCGTTGAAGAACCTGGATCGTTTCCAGTTCCTGATCAAAGACTAGATTACAATTACATATACGGAAAGGTGTCAGCAGTGTTGGCACCTTTTTTTGTGGGGCATTTTTACTGAGCAAATTTTCAAATTGGACATTTGTCAAATTGGACATTTGTCAAATTTGGAATATTGCTCGTGGAATTTTTCGAGAAAATTCTAAAATTTTAGAAATGTCAAAGAAGTCTATTTTCACTGATCTACAGAGCTGCTCCAACTTTCCGGAACACACTTTTATACGGATTCCACAATTCCAGTGTTATCCTGACAACACCCACCCCGATTAATTTACGTAGCTTAGACTTACTACGTTGCTTAACATGAAAACCGGAATCTCACCTATTTTTCTCCTCCTCCTTGGAATTTTCCTTTGGTCTGCCAGTGTTGCTCAGTCCAACCTGTCACTTGCCGTGCGGGGAAAGTATTTGCCATTGGGCGGTTTGGAAGATGCCTACGGACTTACGTATACTTATGGTGGCGAAATCATTCTCAACGACCGTCATTCGATTGGTGTAGACGGCAATATGTTTCGTACCCGTACGGAAATCGATAACGACGAAGATGAAGCGATGTATAGTGAAATTAACCGTAAAACTTACGGTTTGGTCGACTACAAGCTGTTGATGTATGTGAAACCCGGGATCCAAATCTTTCTGACAGCTTACCAAAAATGGAGTGGAAGGTACTGGATGTGGTACAAAAAGCACAAATACGATTTCGGTGATCAGGATCTTTCTTTTCTGCAATCAACCAAACGCGGACGTTTTAACGAAACCGGCTTTGGACTCGGGATGAAACGTTATTTTTCCGATTCTGGCTTTGGACTTGATCTTTGCCTGGGAATGGGGTATCGCACCGGGACGAACGAGATTTATGAGCACTTGAGTTCCTACGAGGCAAGAATCACCCCGAAGCTTGACTATGACCACATCAGGGCGTATGTTCGGTTAAATCTCTTTTTTCAGTTTCCAATCCGCAGATGAGAACTCTTTTGCTCCCGTTCAGCCACCGGTTCCTGAAAGTGATCAGTGGAAAGCTTGATTTCCGTTGCAGGTGAATCGATTGTCATTGTTTGTGCTCTGCAATAGCCTGAACCATCGACGAAATATTGGTGGTAAAGAGTTTCACAGCAATCGCCAGCAAGATAATTCCAAAGACCTTTTTCAGGATTGCAATTCCGCCAGGACCAAGTAAAATCTCCAAACGTTTAGTCAATCGCAAAACAACGTACACAATCACCACATTGATCAGAATGGCCAACACAATGTTGATATTTTGAAATTCAGCTCTCAGCGAAACTAACGTCGTCATTGTTCCCGCTCCAGCAATAATCGGAAATGCCAACGGTACAATACTGGCTGTTTTCCCCGAAACATTATCGCGAAACACGCGAACGCCCAAAATCATTTCCAGGCTCATGGCAAATAAGATCAGTGAACCTGCCACAGCAAACGATTTGATATCAACACCGAATAATTTCAGGATGCTTTCCCCCAAAATCAAAAAACCGATCATAATTCCCAACGAAGCCAAACTGGTGCGCACCGGGTGAAGATCACCGGCCTGTTCCTTGAGTTTGATAATCAGCGGCACCGAACCCACAATATCGATTACTGCAAACAAGACCATTGTGGCCTTAAACAATTCGGAAGGATTAAATCCTGCAAAAAAATTGGTCATACCTGTTCCAGAATTATGGTTTCTACTACATTGGCAAAATGGAGATGCTCAAGCTCCTGCACTTTTGCAGCAACTGATTCGGGTGTATCATTTTCAGAAATGGCAACTTTAAATTGTGCCAGCAACCGTCCTTTATCAAATTCTTCATTCACCAGGTGGATAGAAATACCCGTTTCCGGCTCACAGGCCTCCACTACAGCCTTATGTACATGAATTCCATACATTCCCTTGCCGCCGAATTTCGGAAGCAGCGCAGGGTGTATATTAATGATCCGGTCCTGAAAACCGCGAATGATGTTTACAGGAATTTTGCGCAGAAATCCGGCCAGTACAATCCAATCAATATGACGGTAGTGCAATTCCTGCAGCAACGTAAGTCCGCTTTCAAAAGAAGCGTTGTCCATTACCAGTACTTCAATTCCCAAAACACGCACTTTTTCCACAACAGGCGCAGCGGGTTTGTTGCACACCACCAACGCCACCGAAATGGTTGGAGAAGCGGCAAAATGCTCAATCAGACGAATTGCATTGGAACCGGTTCCGGATGCAAACACAGCTATGGACTGAATATTCATGCGGCAAAGGTAAGTTCTCTGAGCCGAATAGACCTCTTTAGTAGTTAAAATCTGCCGAATAGTTACTTCAACCCGTTAATTAACATAGTGGCAAAACGAGTCTAAAAGGCAGCAAACAGAACACCTATCCGGTTTTTGACCGTTTCCTTTCATCAATTAAGTTGAGATATATTTTGTTTATATGGGTTTTCCTTTTTTCTTTGCAAGCTGAAAAACCTTATAAACGATTTTGAGATGTCTGATATCAAGTCAAGAGTAATATCTATCATAGTAGATAAATTAGGAGTTGAAGAAACTGAAGTAACAAACGAAGCAAGCTTCACAAACGACCTGGGTGCCGATTCCCTGGATACTGTAGAGTTGATCATGGAATTCGAGAAAGAATTCAATATCGCTATTCCTGACGATCAGGCAGAGAACATTCAGACGGTTGGTGACGCTGTTACTTACATTGAGCAAAACGCTAACTAAGAATTTGCTTCAACGAAGCAGATAGACGAACGAACATCACATTTATGGAGCTTAAGAGAGTTGTTGTTACTGGGCTTGGTGCGTTAACACCTATTGGAAACACTGTTGCCGAATATTGGGAAAATCTTCTCAAAGGTACAAGCGGAGCCGCTCCCATCCAACAATTTGATGCTTCGAAGTTCAAAACACTATTTGCCTGTGAAGTCAAAAACTTTAATGTAGAAGATTTTCTCGATAGAAAAGAAGCAAGGAAATTAGATCAATTTTCACAATACGCCATGGTCTCTGCTACAGAGGCCATGGTTGATTCTAAGCTGTTGGAATCAAATCCGAACCTGGATCGTATCGGTGTGATCTGGGGATCGGGAATCGGAGGTCTTAAAACGTTCCAGGATGAAGCACAAAATTTCTTCGCCGGTGACGGAACTCCTAAATTCAACCCGTTCTTTATTCCGAAAATGATCGCTGACATTGCGGCAGGGCATATTTCCATCAAGTATGGTTTGCGCGGTCCGAATTATGTTACCGTATCTGCTTGTGCTTCTTCTACCAACGCAATCATCGATGCGTTTAACCTGATTCGTTTGGGTAAAGCCGATGCATTTGTTACAGGTGGTTCCGAAGCAGCAGTAAATGAAATGGGAATGGGAGGTTTCAATGGTTTGAAAGCCCTTTCTACCCGCAATGATTCACCTGAAACGGCTTCTCGTCCGTTTGATCTGGATCGCGACGGTTTTGTACTTGGTGAAGGTGGTGGTGCGTTGATTCTTGAAGAATACGAACACGCTATCAAACGCGGTGCAAACATCTACGCAGAAGTTTTGGGTGGTGGAATGTCCGGTGATGCTTATCACATGACGGCCCCACATCCGGATGGAATCGGAGCGCGTAACGTAATGATCGCAGCATTGGAAGACGCAAATCTTTCGCCGGATGCAGTTGATTACGTCAACGTTCACGGAACGTCCACACCTTTGGGTGATATCGCTGAAACGAAAGCAATTTTGCAGGTTTTCGGTGAACACGCTTACAAACTCAACATCAGTTCAACCAAATCCATGACAGGCCACCTGTTGGGAGCAGCAGGCGCGATCGAAGCAATTGCTTGTATTTTGGCAGTGAAAAATGATATTGTTCCTCCTACTATTAATCATTTCACAGACGATCCTGAAATCGACAACCGTTTGAATTTCACGTTCAACACTCCGCAAAAACGCACTGTTGATGTTGCATTGTCAAATACCTTTGGTTTCGGTGGTCACAACACGTCTGTGATTGTTCGAAAATTCAAAGGCTAGTTGCGGCTTAGATTTCCATTTTTAGCAGGACGAAAGTCGCAGGAAGATCTTGATCTTATCCGCTTTTTTATTGAAAAATTTGGCTATCGTCCCAAAAATCTGGAACTGTTCTACGAAGCCATTACCCATCGTTCCATCGCGTTTGCTACTCCGAAAGAATTTTCCAACGAACGGCTCGAATTTTTAGGTGATGCCATTCTGGACGCCATCATCGCCGAATTTTTATTTCAAAAATTCCCGGACCAGGACGAAGGTTATCTCACCAAAGTAAAATCAAAGGTTGTTTCCCGGAAAACACTCTCCGATTTAGGTGAAGAACTCGAATTGCGTAAAATTCTGCGATACAACAAAGGCCGGTCCATCAATCTTACTTCTCTCGAAGGAAATGCTTTTGAGGCAATCATCGGGGCTATTTACCTCGACAGCTCGTTTGAAGCAGTCAAAAAAATACTGCACCACCATATTTTCCGCAAGTATGTGGATTTGAATAAAATCCTGATTGAGGAAATCGATTTTAAATCCAAGTTGTTTATCTGGAGCCAAAAACGCCGTCTCGAACTCGAATTTCAGGTGTTACTCGAAGAAAACACGCACGGAACCTGGAAATACGAAGTCATGGTTCAAGTCAACGGAACCAATTACGGAAAAGGAACCGGAGCTTCTAAAAAAATTGCAGAGCAAGCAGCCGCCCGCGAAACGCTCATTTTGATGGGAGAACTTTAGTAATGCTTAATGTTGAATTTTTAATTTTGAATGAAGTGCTGGGTAAGTTGAATTCTTGGGTAAATACCCTAATTCAAAATTAAGCATTCAACATTCAAAATCTGTTATTCACATTCCGGTGATCAAAAGATAATTCAAAAGCCCGTTTCAGCTGCCCGCTATCTGCCGTTTTATGGTTAATTTAGTGGCTCATTCCAGGAGTATGGGCAAACAGAAGCGACACTTACTTTCATTGGAAACTTCGGTTGATTTTGAATTGATTGGCATTTGTTCCCATCACAGCGATTATCGTTTGACGTGGGGACTCAACCAGGAATTGAAACTTCAGTTGGCCAAAAGTGACGAACTGTTCGCGATTACCAATAAGAAGGGACAAATTGTCTCGGAGCACTCGTATTATTTTTGGTTTGATCCCGAAAATCAGATCGAGTTTTACCTGATCAAGAACAAAAGCGAGGGAAAGTTCCTGATTCCCGAACGTAATCAGATCGACTATTTTCTGTTTGTCCGTGATAATGTGACACTTGAAATGGAAGATATATTGGATAATATAAAGAAAATTAATAGCGTGATGGCCGCTTACCTGTTTGAGGCAGAAAGTTTGCCTTCGGCTGAACAAATTATATTTTAATGAAAAAAACAAAAATTGTTGCCACGCTGGGGCCTGCTTCAACAAGTGACAAAGAAGTATTGCGTCAGATGATGCTTGAAGGTGTGAACGTTTGCAGATTGAACTGTTCGCATGGTTCACACGCAGATCACAAGCGCAACATCGACATGATCCGCGAATTGAACAAGGAAACCGGCTTAAATGTGGCAATTCTTGCCGATTTGCAAGGACCTAAGATTCGTACTTACGAAATGGAAAACAACGGTGTCATGCTGGAAAATGATTCCATCGTTACCATCGTTACCGATAAGATTGTAGGAAATGCCGAGCGTTTCGGGATCAGCTACCAACACATGCCCAGAGATGTTAAACCGGGCGAGCGCATTTTGCTCGATGATGGTAAACTGATGATGGAAATCGTTTCTACCGATGGTAAAACAGAGATCAAAGCCAAAGTAATTCACGGAGGTATTTTGTCGTCTAAAAAAGGTGTAAACCTTCCGAATACGTACATTTCGCTTCCTTCATTAACCGAGAAGGATCGTGAAGATCTTGATTTTGCGTTGAACGAAGACGTGGATTGGATTGGATTGTCATTTGTACGTTCAGCGCGGGATATTATTGAATTAAAGCACATTATCTCGCAGCAGCACCGCAAGGCTCGCGTTATTGCGAAAATCGAGAAACCCGAGGCAGTTGAAGATATCGATGAAATCATCAAAGTAAGTGATGCGCTGATGGTGGCGCGTGGCGATTTGGGCGTGGAAGTTCCATACCAAAATGTACCGTTGATCCAAAAAATGCTGATTCGCAAAGGACATTTATATGCCAAACCGGTGATCGTTGCCACGCAGATGATGGAAAGCATGATCACGAATATTTCACCGACCAGAGCTGAAGTAAACGACGTGGCGAATGCTGTACTTGACGGTGCCGATGCGGTGATGCTTTCAGGAGAAACTTCCGTAGGTAAATTCCCGATTGAAGTGATCAAAACCATGGCCAACATTGTGCGTGAAATGGAGAACTTTGAGGGAATCTATAACAAAGAACAATTGCCTGAGAAATCACAATCGCGCTTTATTTCCGATTCGATTTGTTTCAACGCTTGTCGTTTGGCACAGCGCGTGGAAGCCGACGCGATCATTACAATGTCGTATTCGGGTTACACGGCTTACAAAATCGCGTCACAACGTCCGAATGCGCCGATCTTTGTGTTCACTGCAAACAAAGAAATCCTCACGCAATTAAACCTGGTGTGGGGCGTGAAATCGTTTTATTACGACAAAAAGGTCAGCACCGACCACACCATTGCCGATATTAAATACCTGCTTACCAAAGAAGGATTGCTTAAACAAGGGGATTTGGTGATCAATATTGCGTCTATTCCGATTGAGGAAAACGGAAAATCGAATATGTTGAAATTGAGTTACGTAGAATAAATACTTACCGTTTGGTATGGAAAAGCGCCTTGGCAAGACTGTCCGGGGCGCTTTTTAGTTTTCTAAACGGTGTTTGAAAACGAAATTCGAGTATTCGCAATATTGCGAACACTCGAATTCTCGAAATCAATTTTTGAGAACCGGCCAATGGCCAAAATTGTGAGTTAATCTGCTTACTTAATCGCAAAACGCGCTGCAAGCGCACCACCGAAATAGACCTCAGTGTATGGGAAAAGTCTAAAAGACGGCCCTACATCTAAAGCAAAGTTCAGTGGAATTTCAGTAAACGTGTACTCAATTCCCAATACGCCATCAACACCACCATAGGTTCCGCTGTTGTAATAATGATCGTGATGCCAGTGGCCATTATCGTGACCGTAATTCCAAAAGCCGATATGACCACCGACTCCCCAGTACCAATCAAACCCTTGTCCTAATCCGTAGTTGCGTTCATACAATCCTTGAAAAAAGAATGTATTCCTACCGCCACCCAAACGAAACTCGCCCGCAGAAGCACCAAAGAAGTGTTTTAGATTCAGTGATCCGTAATACGGAAAACCGCCTTTGACCCCGATTGCTGTTTTGTACTGTTGCCCAACTGCTGTAGAGAGCAGAGCAATTGCAAAAATGAATGTGATCCCTAACTTTTTCATAAGATGTGAGTTTATTGCGAAAATATACTCAATCTAGTCTTCCTGCCAAAGTAAACGCCACACGTTTAGCAAATTTTGTGACACCGTCAACTGAAAAAGCCTCCATCACAGCCAAGTAAACTCCAATGCCGGCTTTCGTATTATTGTCGTTGACACCATCCCAGCTCAGGTTTCCGGTTAATCCCAATAATTCGCTCTTTGTCACTTCGCGAATTAGGCGGCCCTGATCGTCAAAAATCCGGATTGTTGCGATCATTCCGGGTTGTGGCATCGTATAAAAAAACTGTATTACGTCTTCCAAACCATCATTATCAGGTGAGAAAATCGGTAATACGGTCCCGAAATCCCCTGTTACGCCACCAATCTGGTACTGGGAATTTTGTCCGCCTGGTGTGCCGAAACCAATTGGTTCTGCTGCAGTGTGCCAGTTTCCTTTAGAATTGGACAATCCCGCCGGATCAATGCGCTCAAGCGTCTTGTTTTCCGTTTCATCAATCAATGACAAATGCCAGTCTGCTAAATAGGAAACCTTATCCAATACAACTGAATCGTAGATGAGGTAAATGGTAGAAGAATCGTTGTTGAGAGCAGGAATGCTCATCTGATAAAATGTGCCAGCAACTGCCGCCGGGAATTGATCTTTCTGGAAAGAACTATCAGCTGTCAATACCACATATTCACCAGGGAAAAGCAGGTAATTGTCGATAATCGGGTAAATGTCTCCGATTGTATCGTTATCAAAATTGGCAATGCCGTAATCCTTCAAATTCAATACTTTCGACGAACGGTTAAACAACTCCACGAAATCAGTTCCGCCTGTTCCCGGATCAAACAGAATTTCATTGATTATCAAATCGCCTGCTATCGGAAGATCTGCCAACGCAAATTGTCCGGAAAGAGTTGTGGTGTTAAGCCAGCAATCGCTCAGTGTTCCAATAGTAAAAGTGTAAAGCTGACTCGCCATCAGGTTTTCGTTGAAAGTAACCATCACCGAAGTAGGAAACGGATCAAGAATGCTATAATTGTTTACTGTCAAAAGCGGATTTACCAGCATCACCGAATTGGCAACCGAGGTCGAATCCATTCCTTCGGAAAAATACAATTCAACTTGGTTGGGAGCCAATGCGTTCGCTAAGACTAATGAAGGAGCTTGTGTATCAGGGGTGATATCGTAAACGCTGTTTTGCGCGCCCGGAGTTCCGCCTGCGAGTGAGTTACTTGCCGTCCAGTTTGCCTGATCCGAACAAGGATCGTTGGGATTGATCAATTCCAGCGTGTAGCCGCCTTCCTGTTTAATCGGATTGTTGTACCAATCATCGGTATATGCTACTTTATCGATGATTACCGAGCCGGTATCTTTCAGTACAACATCATCGCTTGCGTTGTTTAAACTCGGGAAACTGGTGACTCCGAAACCTGTTGGAAATGAAGGCAAAGACGAAGTGGCACATAAAATTTTGTATTCACCCGGTAAAATCCAACCAGCAGTAATGGTTCCATCAGCTGAAGCATCGCCTATTCTCCAATCTGTAAGGTCAAAAATCTTGTTGCTGACATTATGAATTTCAATGAATTCCAGTTCCGGTAAACCAATCGCAGGAGTAGGATCGGCCATAAATTCGGTAATGATTACATCCCCCGGCGCTGCAATCTCACTTATTAAAAACGTACAATTCGTAGTTAAATTCGTAGCGGTATTTCCCGCCAGATCATCAATAGAAGCAACAGTTAACTGGTAAGTTTGCCCGTTTTGGAGATTGCCCGAAAGGGTTAAATGTACCAACGCTCCGTTTCCGCCATCAATAACTGCAGATTGTACAGCAACAATCGGATTCAAGGCGTAATTTCCGGCTGTTGTAGCTGCTGCGCCTGAAACGACTTCATTGAAGAGTATATCTATTTGCGTAGCTGAAATCACGGTTGAACTTGTAATTGCCGGAGCTTGCGTATCAAAAATTTCAGGACCCGCGTAAACATTGTCGAAGAAAAACTTGTTGGCGTTGCTCAAGGTATATGTTCCCAAAACTCCGAAATGCGTTCCCAATAAGTTTGTTGCGTCCGTTCCCGAACTTTGGAAAGCGTAATTGATTCCGCCTGCTGCATCTACGTACAACGACCACAATCCGGCATTGTTGCGGACTACTCTGATGCCGACCGTAAATGAATTGGCAATTTGAGCGCTGGTTCCGGCACAAATTTCAGTTGAAACACTACTGACCGATTTGAATAAACGAATCGCGTCCAATGATCCGGCTTCGCCCAATTGCAGGTAAAATCCATCGGGATTGGTTGTAAGGTCAGCTGCTGCAGAAGTGAGGTAAATCCGTCCGAAATTGCTGGAAGACGGTGAGAAGGATTGTTTAGCCCAAATGCGCCATTCCTGGCCGTCGAGCGTGCTTAATCCGTGCGGAGTGGATAGATAAGAAGTCGCAGCTATTGTGTTATTGATTTGCAATTCGTTGCCTGCGTTGACAATGAAATCAGCATCAGTGCCGCTCCAAACGGGATTTGCGGTGAAATTTCCATCCGAGAAATCATCGGTGAGCTGTGCCCATGAATTAGCGGTCAAGGAAAGTAATAGTAAAAGAAAACCCGTTTTCATATCCATTCTGTAGGGAATAAAGATAAAAAAACGGGTTGATTTCTATGTTAAACAGACGTTGTTTTTACAAACGCGGTCAGAATTTGTCTTACAAACTAACGGTTCCTTCCGGAATCGCCTGATTGATGAGTTTCGTAATTCCTTTCAAATATTGTTTTTCGTCAGAAGAACAAAACGAGATCGCTTTACCGGTAGAACCTGCGCGGCCTGTACGGCCAATACGGTGTACATAAGTTTCAGCCACTTCTGGCAATTCGAAATTGATCACGTGACTCAGTTGATCTACATCAATTCCGCGTGAAGCGATATCGGTTGCAACGAGAATTCTGATTTCGCGGTTTTTGAATCCTTTCAACGCACGCTCGCGCGCATTCTGCGATTTGTTTCCGTGAATGGCTTCCGAACGAATTCCGAATTTGTTCAATTCTTTAGCAACGCGGTCAGCACCATGCTTGGTGCGGGTAAATACCAATGCGTGTTCGATGTTTTCTTTTTCGATCACACGTTTCAGCATCGAACGTTTTTCTTCTTTTTCTACGTAGTACAACGTTTGTGTAACCAATTCGGCAGTAGAAGAAATCGGATCGACCTGTACATTTGCCGGATCAAACAACAAGGTTCCCGCCAATTGCTTGATTTCCGGAGAAACGGTTGCAGAGAAGAAAATCGTTTGTTTGTTTTTCGGCAATTTGGCCAACACTTTCTTGATATCGTGGATGAAACCCATGTCGAGCATGCGGTCGGCTTCGTCCAACACAAAATGCGTGATGTGCTGCAAGGTAATGAAACCTTGTTGCATTAAATCGAGCAAACGGCCAGGTGTAGCGATCAGGATATCAATTCCCGCGCTTAATTGATTGACTTGTTTGTGCTGCGAAACACCACCGAAAATAACGGCCGAACGCAATTTGGAGTTTTTACCGTAATCACGGAAACTTTCACCAATTTGAATGGCTAACTCACGTGTAGGTGCCAAAATCAGGGCTTTTACGTTGCGTTTTCCTTTTACTTCTGTCGGTTCTAATAATTGAAGAAGTGGCAAGGCAAATGAAGCCGTTTTACCGGTTCCTGTTTGTGCACATCCGAAAATGTCGCGTCCTGCTAAAATGTGTGGAATAGATTGTTCCTGGATAGGGGTTGGTGTGGTGTAACCCACGGCTTCGAGCGCATCCAATAAGGATTGACTCAAATTTAAATCTTTAAATAACATGTATTTTTGGTATGTATTTCCGAACTGGATGTCACGTGTGTTTGTACTTTACAACACTCACATATCGGGAAATCAGCATCGAAAAAAATGGTCTTTCAACCTGATTGCGGTGCGAAGATACGACAAAAACGCGAAAAAGAGTTAAAAAGCAGTTAGGAGCGCAAGATCCGTGAAAGATTGATCTTGCTAACAGCGCGTTTATCTTCCCAAATCATGTAATTTTACCCCGAATTTTATTCCAGATAACAAACATGAATGTAGCTGTTGTAGGCGCTACCGGAATGGTGGGCCAGGTGATGTTGGAAGTGTTGAAAGAACGCAACTTCCCGATTACACAATTGATTCCCGTAGCTTCTGAAAAGTCGGTCGGTAAAATGATCGAATTCGGAAGTTTGCAATTTCCGGTGGTCGATTTGGCTACGGCGGTTTCCATGAAACCCGATGTGGCGATCTTTTCTGCCGGTGGTGAAACATCGCTTGAATGGGCACCGAAATTTGCTGAAGTTGGAACGACTGTCATCGACAACAGTTCTGCATGGCGCATGGATCCGGATAAAAAACTGATCATTCCAGAAATAAACGGTGACGAACTCACTGCCACAGATAAAATCATTGCGAATCCGAATTGCAGCACGATTCAACTTTTGCTCGCGTTGGCCCCGCTGCACAAAGCGTATACGGTAGAACGCGTGGTGGTTTCGACGTACCAATCCATTACAGGAACAGGCGTAAAAGCCATGCAGCAATTGGAAAATGAGCGTGCTGGCATTACCGGCGAAATGGCGTATCCGTACCCGATCGATAAAAACTGTTTGCCGCATTGCGATTCGTTTTTGGATAACGGTTACACCAAAGAGGAAATGAAACTGACGAAGGAAACCAAGAAAATCCTTGATCCTTCGATTCGGGTTACGGCAACTGCTGTGCGTGTTCCTGTTGTTGGTGGCCATTCCGAAGCGGTGAACGTGGAGTTTAAAAACGATTTCGATCTGGCAAACGTGCGCAAGTTGTTGCATGAATCGGATGGAATCACATTGAAAGACGATCCGACATCCAATTCCTATCCGATGCCGCGCTATGCGCAAGGTAAGGACGATGTGTTTGTGGGAAGAATTCGCCGCGACGAGTCACAGGAAAATACCCTGAACATGTGGGTGGTTGCTGACAACCTGCGAAAAGGAGCAGCGACCAATGCCGTGCAAATTGCGGAGTTGCTGGTAAAAAAAGGTTTTTTGACGGTATAATTTTTACAAACAATTTTCCGGCTGTTTGAGCGTTTTAGACACAAAGAGATGAATTTCAGAATGAAACAATGGTTGTTGGCAGGTTTACTGCTTGTGTGTGGTGTCGCTTTCGGGCAACGTCAAACCAAATTGTCGCGTTCTGAAATTGGCATCATGGTCGGTGGATCGTATTATATCGGTGATCTGAACGCCATGAAACACTTTAAAAATACCAACCTTGCCGGCGGGATTATCTACCGGTTCAATATCCATTCACGTCTTACCTGGCGTTCCAATTTCATGTATGGTTTTGTAGAAGGTTACGATTCGGATGCCAGCCGCGATGTGTTGGTCAACCGCAATCTGTCGTTCCAAACTGAACTGTGGGAGTTGGGAAGCGGTGTTGAATTTTCGTATTTCCCGTTTCAGATCGGCCACGACCGTTACCGCGGAACGGCCTATTTATTGGCGGAATTGGCCTTGGTTCACATCAATCCGACAACCGATTACAATGGCGATCAGATTGAATTGCAACCGTTAGGAACCGAAGGACAAGGAACCAGTGCTTCCGATAAAAGTAATTATGGCCTGAATCAATTGGCGGTTCCTTTGGGAATTGGTTTTCGTCTTTCATTGGGCAAACGTGCTTCCGTGGGAATGGAATATGGCATTCGTTTCCTGTTTACCGATTACCTGGATGACGTAGGCGGTTACCGTTATGCCGATCCAACGATTATCGCTGCCGAAAACGGCCCGCTCGCCGCCGAATTGAGCAACCGCAGTTTAGACGGTTCACGCTTCGGCAGAAGAGGCAATCCTGCTTCGCGTGACTGGTATTCGTTTTTCGGCGCCACGTTGACGTTCCGTTTGGGCGATCCTTCGAAATGCCATTTTACGAATCAGTAAATTTCTGTTGATTTTTCGACCTTTGATTTGCCGTTTTTTCTTTCCGTAATATTGCGGGATTACTGAATTTAAATCATTGAAAAACAGTAATTAACATTGGGTTTTTTCAAAAAACAACCACATTTCCACCTATTTCGGTTATTCAGAAAAAAGCACACCTCTCACAAAATTTCTTGCTCAATACCGAATACCACTATCTCGTAAACAACTCCTTGTTACCATTCGATCCGGTAATAAGTAACGCATTGTTTTCGGCATACCAGGTTCCTAAAAGCACAGATTGCCACTTTCCTTCAGCGTAAGCAATGATGTACAAATTCTTTCCTTTTGTATACCATCCAACTCCCGGAATTTTTCCGGTACCGTTATCCGCGCTCTGACCGGAATAATCAGAACCGCTCATGGTGGCTGAACTTCCGTTGTCGGAAATACTTCCATCTGCATAAAATGTCATTGATTGCGAAAACGTAGATCCCATGTAATTATCTCCGGAACCGGAATTATAGGTTTCGCTTTTGGTCCATTTTCCTTGCAGGGCAACCGGAAATGTTACACCAGCCGGAAATAGTATTTTTTCAGGAATTTTTTCTGTTTGAGTCGAAGCTGTTTCGCTTTCCTTTGCCATAGCTTTCTCCACAGTAAAAGGTACTTCAGCACGTTCACCGTTCATTTCAACGATCAATTTACAATTCAGCACAGCGTCCATTCTTTCAGCGGTTAAACCGAAATTGAGTGTGTTGGTACTTTCTACGGCAGTTCCTGAAAAAGAATTGCCGGTTACAGTTCCTGAAATGACATAGGTTTGCTGCGAATCCTTCATGTCTCCGGATACGGTTGTGTCATCTTGTAACAGGTTCATGACAACTGCGTCTCCGTTCACTGTTCCGTAATACGTTCCGCTCCACTGTGCAAAAACCGGGGCTACCAAAAAAAGACTCATAAATAGTGCTGCTGATTTCATTGACCGATTGTTTTCACTTCCAAAATAGGAAAAAGGCATCAACTTTCCGGTATTCGCGGTGAATTATTCCTGTGATAACAAAGTGGGAGTTTTAAAAAAACAACCTCCCATTCACCCATTCAGGGTCCAGTATCGCTTCGTGTTTTTTATAGAATTCCAATGCGGGTTCGTTCCATTCCAGCACTTGCCAGTCCATGCGTTTGACGCCGCGTTCTTTGGCAATCGCCACTACTTCCTGAAACAATCGGCCACCAATTCCCCCACGGCGGTATTCGGGCAACACATAGAAATCTTCGAGGTACAAACAACGGCCTTTCCAGGTAGAATAAGAAGTATAATACAGCGCGAAACCGACTACCAAATCGTTATCGGTTGTTACCACCAACGCATCGCAGATCTTGTCTTCAAACAAGTCGATGCGCAGCTGTTCGGGCGTATTGATCACTTCGTCCGGAGCGCGCTCGTATTCGGCCAAAGCCTGGATCAAGCCATGGATCGCACGTTCATCACCCGGTTGTGCTTCGCGAATCAGCATTACAAACCACCTAAGTTGTAGCGGAACCGAAGTCCAGTACTCATGTTTCCGGTAGGGTAAGACGTTGCAATTTTCGGCGTGGTGATTACCTGATCATAGTAAAGCTGAATCGTGAGGTTGTTCCCCAGGTTATAGTCTACCGACGATTTGATCGAGATCACACGCTGACCTGCCGTTGCCTGATTGGTTCCTTCTACAATTTTACGAATCACCGTAAGGTTATCGCGGAATGTAAAGTCGAAACGAATGTTCAACGGATTCTCAGGTTTCTTACCACGTACTTTAAACGGCAATTGTACTTTTTCAAATTTGTACCCCGTTCCGATCACGAACTCGCTGCCCATAACCTCAGTTACCTGGTTGTTGTTTAACGAAAGCGTTGCGCTGCGGTCTTTTTTGTACTCGAACTTGGTAATCAATCCTTGCCCGTTTACATTCCAGGTTGCATCCACACCGATCAGCGGCGAGAAACGCTCGGAAATAGTTACCGATTGCACGTTGTTGCGTGGAATGAAGTTGTCGTTCAAATCAAGGGCAGAAATATCACCGTTTGCGTCTAGCGTCGCATTCAGGTTCGATTGCACGCCCGCCATCGTTACATTGGAAGAATACCCGTGACGAACCACGAAGTTTTTCACGTATTTCTTCATGAACTCAAACTTGGTAAGGCCGTTGTAGTTCACTGTCCAGTTTGGCAATGGCATTGATTTAAACGGATTCGTTGTGCGTTCCGAAACGTCTGTTTTCGTATAAGCCGTTAAGAATGCTCCGATCACAACTTCCTGCTGTGACAAGCCATAACCTTCGGAATAACCGCTGCTGGTAGTTGTTGAATTGCTGTTGTGAGCACCCAGGAATTGAGAAACCGATTCTGTATTTGTACGCAGGTTCTCAAAGTTAGTCGATGTGTAACCTGTGCCCAGTTTCGTAAATGCCGAGCGGATCGAAATGGTTGAATACGTCAACGTAGACATCTGCATGCGGCTTTGCGATTCAAATACGGCATTGTCTTCATTCCAGCGGAAGAAATCAGATGTGTTTTGCGTCATCGTACGGTTCAGGTTCAAATCGATCGTGAAATCCTTGAATGGCTCCAATGTGCTTCGTCCGGTAATGGTCTGCGAATGCGTAATGGTATGCTGACGGTTGAGCGCACTGTTTTGTACCAACCAACCATTATCTGCAGCAATACGTGCAAAATCATAACCTGTTTCTTTTCCGGTTACCGAATACGATTGCTGGCCGAAAATGAAGCCCGACATCGGTGAACTCATTGCCGGATTAAAGCCTAATAAACGTGCGTCCTGGTTGTAGCCCGGCAGTAAAGTTCCGTTTGTTTGAGCATACGTTCCGGAAACATTTCGAACCGTCATTAATAAACGACCGCTGAAACCGACCACAGGATTTACCTTGTTGTTTTTCTTGCGTTTTTTCTCGCGCTCAAACTTGCGTTTTTTACGTTCCCATTTACGCAATTCCTTCTTGGTCATTTCCTCAATCGGCTTGTCCGGTTTCAGTTCTTCTTCTACCACGGGTGGTTTATCTACTGATGCTTTACCACCGCCTCCTTCTGAGCTACCTGCAGCTCTTCGTCCGCCTCTTCCATCGCCATTGATCTTTTTAAGGAACGCGACTTTGTTGTAAAGGTTAGTGAAATTGGCCTGGCCCTGAGCGTTGATCGTACGGCTGTTTTGAACAAGGTTCCCGTAGTCTTCCTGACCAAGTGAAGCGCGTTGCCAGTTGTAAGTTCCGGAATATTTCACGTTCCCTGAAATCCAGTCAAGCGCCGGGATTTTATCAAATGGTAATGTATAAGCAATGCTGTAATCGTGCGTGTAATCCATGGTTTTACCCAAAGTGCGCATCTGATCCCAAACCGTGTCTTTAAACTGACGGTAGCTGGTTGGATCGGCCTTGCGGTCAACGATACCATTGGCTTCGTCAAACAACGAACGATTATTGGCATTGAAACTTGCTTTGATATTTTTGGTAATATCCCAACCGAGTTTGTAATTACGCGTCCATGTAAAGTTTTTCACATAAACAGGCTGGAAGACAAAGGTCTGGTCAATGTTATTACGAATCTGGCGTTCGTTGTAATTACGTACCATATCGTTGGTAAACGAAATATTTTTCGGAACCGGCGAGAGGCTGATATCGCGAACGATTGCCCACCATTTCGATTTCTGCATGAACGGCACTTTCTTGAACGGTTCATATGGTTTCGCACTAAAGCTGTACGCGTAATTCAATCCGCCTTTCCAAACCTTGGTGCGGTCGTAATTGGTGTTGAAATCACGGTGAAGGTTTTCGCTATAAGCATACGAAGCTGTCCAGTTGGAAATATCGAAGAAATGCGCTTTTTTACCAGCAGCACGTTCTTTACGAACACCCTGGAAGTTATACGAACGACGTTCTGTGAAATCCTGGCCCAAACGAGCACGTTCTTTACGCGTTGCTGCGTCGTAAGCTTTCAGTTTCGTATCCGGATTGTACGGATCGTATTCAGGATTGATGATTCCCAATGAATACCCGTAGAAGAAGGGAACCGAAATTTTCAGACGATTGCCTAAGAACTGGCCCAATTGCATGGTAGACTGGAAGTCGAAACCGATTTTTTCGTTTCGCTGACGATCCTGAACACGACTGTCTACAGCTCCCCAGTTGATTCCGCTGTAATTTCCTGACATGGAAACATTGGCGAAATCGGCAGCTTGTAATTGCATTTGAGCAACGGCAGCAGAACCTCCGTCATCCACGAAATCGGTCAAACGCAATTCATTCACCCAAACTTCCACACATTTCGGCAAACCGTCGTCCGGCAATGGATTTCCGTCATTATTCGGGTTGCGGATTCCGACCATTACAGTACGGATTCCCTGGAGGTTTGGATTTCCTTTCACCTTGATCTGGCGACTTCCATTGGCTGGATCAGCAATAGCATATTCAACCGTTGTAGAAACATTTGATCCGCTTCCGGTGAGTTCGTTTCGACGCATTTTCAGGTTGATGAGGTCATCAAAAACGATCTCAATGTTGTTACCTTCCGGCCAGATACTTTCTGGTGTAGTTGAACCCCACGGTGTAAGCGCCAGCGGCATTTCGTATTCGTAGTAGTTGTCTGTGAAGTCAGTCCCCAAACGCACAAACACCGTAAGATCGTTATCTTGTAATGAGTTCGGTGTTTTTTCTTCACCGTGAACAAACATTTTCAGTTTTTTGTAAGTACGTACGTCAAATTGTACGTTGCGGTATGCCGCGCGGGCATCACCATCCTGCAAACCGCATACGTTCAAGGCAAGCGATTGCTCGTTCATCTGACGTTGGTAAGGCTGAGAAGGGTCGACTTCACGGATAATTCCCGGAGGAATTTCGTATTTCACCGGTGTTTTCTGATCGTTTTCCTCAACATTTACAGCTCCGATGTTGAAATCCGTTAAATTCGGGTCAATTTGAACACCATCTCCAGGCTGAGTCAAATCCTCACGGAACTGACGCCATTCGCCGCGAATGAATTCCAAACGTGCGAAACGCAACAACACTTCTTCATCAAAATCTTTCATGAACATACGCATGAAACGAATAGAGCGGAAATCGCGAATCCCGTTTACAGTTCTTTCAGGTGAACGAACCGGAATTTTGAACTGGTACCAGCGCTCTGTTTTGGAACCGTTTTGGTAAATCTGTACGTTGGTAATGAAGTTTTGTCCTACTACCATGTCCTGCGGACGCAAACTTACACGATACTGGAAATACGCTTCGGATTCAGCCAGGTTATTATCCTGATTGATATCTTCCAAATCGGGCATGTTGGTGGCGGCAGTGGTGTACTTTTCCAGGTTCATCGTATCCGACATTTCCGGAGTAGCCGCATTCCCCTGCATTCCGTTGTATTGCTTATAACGTTGAAGGATGTTTAACTGCTCGAAATCGTAATCGTCGTCACGGTAGAAGTTGTAGTCGTCGTTTGAAGGATCGGAAATCATGCGGTTTTTTGTTGCCTGATCCAATGTTCCGTTTGCCTGTACCCAAGCCACATAAGAAGCATAAGCGGTACGCTCGCGGTCGTTGTTGTAACCATCCAACCCGACATCCTGATTAACACGATTGTTCGGGTCAGTATCAAAGGCATTTACTACCGTTTGCTGATTTGTTACACGCGCCCATGGAGTGAAATCAACATTCTCATCGCTTCCGTCAGCCGGCAAACCATTTTCAGAAGATTTACGCGAATCCGCCAATACGTCTTCCGACATATTTCCAAGGTTGAAATACAAATCTCCACCGTTGTGCTGGGTATTCGGATCTACATTTTCAGCATCTTCATTGAACGGATCCAATACCCAGAACTGAATGTATTCGATGTTCGCTTGTTCAAAATCGTTGGTACTTAAGGCTCGCATGATTCCTCCCCAGCGTTCTTCAGGGTTGGTCCATGTACCATCAGTATTTACGGTATTCGACTGATCATAGTTATACATTCCACGCTCTCTCGGGTAATAAGCCAGTTCGAGCAATTGAATATTCGGAATGGAACCGTATTGCTGCTGTAGGTTCGGGAAAATGTCGGTTTGATTTACCAAACGCATACGGCTATCCGACAATTGTGAAGGATCGTCTTTAATGTGTTGCGGTGTAAGATTATTGCTTTGGTAAAATAACGGGTCGATCAGGTACCAGGCTGTTTTTGATCGCTTGAAACCGGTAGCCAGGTCTTTTTGCATTCCTTCAGGGAATAAATCTGGCTGGCCTTGCGGTGTGGAAGCCAATCGCCACGCGCTTGCGGTACGCAAATCGATAGTACTTTGGCTGCCTTCAAAATCGTCCAGGTAGGAAATACCTGCTTTACTGATGGCACGTGGTGTACCCGGAATCAGGTGAGCACCCTCACCTTTGAAGGTCAAAATTGATTTTTCTTTGGTCGAAATGATCGGAAGGAAATCAATGGCTTTGGTTAAAAACGGCAATTCCGTGCGGTAATTGATGTCCAAACCGAGTACGTTGTTTTTGTATGGTTCCGAACCGATATCCACTTTTTGGGTTACCGGACGTTCCATCATCCGCATCCAGGTAGCACCAATGTTAAAGTCTTTGCTGAAACGGTAATTCAGGTGTGTTCCGAGCAACGATTTTGCCTGGAACCCGAATACTGAATTACTTTCAATGGAAATTTTGATCGGTGTATTCGATTCCAAAATTCCGGTGTTCAGGATTTTGACACGGCCTAAGTTATAATCAACGGTATAATCTTGTCCTTCAACCAGGTTGATCCCGCCAGCGGTTACAGTAACAGCCCCTTCCGGAACGTTCAACGCGTTGAGTGGAATATCGGATGATACGGAAGATTGGTATTCTCCTTTGAAAAGGAAACGATTTTTGCTTGGAATTTGCTGAGCAGCCGTTTTGGTTGAATCGTACAATTCGGTGAAAGCAATCCGGTCGATAATGATATCCGGAATTCCCTCGGCCTGCATTTTTTCCTCCAGTTTCTGCCCGAATGGTTCGATGGATGTAAAGAAAATTCGTCCGTTTCGCGTGTTAATCGTACCACCGGTTTCGGCTTTATTACCATTGTAATTCACCGGAATAAAGTCAAAGACCCCGTCGGAAAAATTCTGGTTATTGACGTTGTACCGGTCCATGTCAATCATCGACACAATTTGCTCGTCGTTCAATCCTTCAAACGGGAAATACGGAATCGGAACACTCGTCTCAGGATTGTTGTACATGATATTCAAACGGAAACCTTCTTTATCAACCTGGTAAGCTCCGATAGAATAAACGTTTTTCATCATCAAATCCCAAACGCTGATGGTAGGATTGGTGATGGTCGGTTTCAACAATTTAAGGAACAATGCTTCCTGTCCGGCAACACCATCTGTTGAGAATTCACCGACCTGGTAGGTTTGGCCACGGTAGGTATACTCGTAGGCAACAGCCAATACTTCATCGTTGTTCAATGGCTGATTCAGGGAAATGAAACCCAAAAGCGCGTTGTAACTGAATTCGGATTCGGTCAGTTTACGGGCATTTTCTACTTTTTCGTAGTGAATTGCCTGCTGGAACGGACCAGGAGTTGCTGCCTGTGAGCTAAGCGTACTTACAGCGGTGTTGAAATTACGTACACCTGGCTGGCCTGATAACCACGGATACAAACCGTTGGATTCATTGTCAGGTAAATCCTGCGGTGCAAATCCGCCTGGGTTTCCTTCACAGTTTTCTGGTTTTGCTTCTCCCAAATCGGAGAATGCCAGTATGTTACGGGTGTTTTCGGTATTGTTTACACGATTGGTCAACCAAACCTCCATACGGGTGATGTAGGTTTCGGCAGCCACGTTTGGCAATTGCGACATCGAATTATCGTACTCGTCGTGGAAGTATAAGTTCACGAAATAGTGACGATTCGCTTCGTAATTGTCGGCTGATAATTCAAATGGTTGTATCTGTGCTTTTCCGGTGATGTTGATTTCCTGGCGTTTCCCTTTCGAAGAAGCCGCGATTCCGTCAACGGTCAGATTCCCGAAACGCAATTTGGTATAGGCGCCAAAAAGTGTTTGTGATCCGGGAATGAGTGAAGTCTGCATCGGCATGGAAACATTTCCCAATTCGATGCGCTGCATGATCTGATCTTCGTCACCTGAATAACCGAGCTTGGTAATATTGTCGAAGTCAAATGCCGCCTGGGTATTGTAACTTGTGTTGAGTTTCAGTTTGGTACCGATTTGTCCAACGAGGTTCATTTGAATCTGCTGCTGGAAATCAAAACGGGTAATACGTCGTTGTTTTACGGGAAGTAACGGATTGTCGTAACGTGAAGAGTTTACACCAAACGATAATTCAACGCTACCTTGCGGCCTGATCGTAATTTCATCTGATCCGAAGAAGCTTTCAAATGCTTTTCCGGGAATTTTAATCGGGAATTCGAGCGCGCGGTCTTCTTCGGTTTGTTCGTCGATCTTGCCTTTCCAGTTTTCTCTGAGTGTTTTCTGACGTTCATACTCGAGGTATTCTTCGAGCGTCATCATCGATGGATTGCGGTAATTGAGGTCGGAATTTCCGATGGTTTCCTTGAAGACGTACGTTCCCGTAACAGGATCAAACACAATGGTTTGCTTCATGTTGGTCGGATCGCCCAAGTCAAAACTTTGCGGATTGTTTACCGTAGGATCGTTCGGATTCGTAATTGGGAAAGGTAGATTTACCTCGTTACTGTCGGGCTGAGCCAGGGCAATCGGCGACAGCAGGCAACCTCCTACAACGATAAAGACGAGTCGTAGCAAGGCGGCGTAATAGTTAGCGACTTTTTTCTGTTCCAAGTGTTACAATATTTTCAGGGATCCTTTGATCAATTCTTCAACTGATTCGGCTCCGGTTGCAATTTTTTCAATAGCTTTTTCCGCAGATTTTTTATCAAAACCTAAGGAAATCAATGCTGTTAACGCATCAAATCGATTAGTATTGTGACCGACAAAAATATTTGTGCCTGCTCCCCATTCCACTTTTACCATTTTGTCTTTCAGGTCGATAATGACACGCTGGGCAGTTTTTGCTCCAATTCCCTTGATGGATTGGATGGTTCGCACATCATCGGTTTGGATAGCTTGTGCTATTTCGGTTGGTTGTAACGATGAAAGCATGAGGATAGCTGTGTTGGGACCGATTCCCGAAACGGAAAGTAAAAGGTTGAACAACTCGCGTTCTTCAAGTGTCGCAAATCCGAATAACAGGTGTGCATCTTCACGAATAATCTGCTGGGTGAAGAGTTTTAGTTGTTCATCAGCACCCAGTGCAGAAAAAGTGTTGAGTGAAATTTTCACGTAATAACCAACACCGCCACATTCGATGATGACGTTTGTCGGATTTTTCTCTACCAGCCGGCCGTTCAAGTGTGCGATCATGTCTGTTTATTTGTTTTGAGCGTCAACCACGGCAACTTTCACCATGTTTACAATTTCGCGAACGGAGGAACCCATTTGCAATACGTGAATCGATTTTTTCAATCCGACCAGGATCGGACCAATGGCTTCACCTTCGGTAATTTCCTGCAAGAGTTTATAAGCGATATTTCCGGAAGATAAATTCGGGAAAATGAGCGTGTTGACTTCTTTATTGGCCAAGGTAGAGAACGCAAATTTCTCGTTCATCAATTCGTTATTGAGGGCAAAATTGGCCTGTAATTCTCCGTCGACGATAATGGTCGGGTATTTTTCGTGCAGAATCTGAACGGCATCGGCCATTTTGATGGCGTCTTTACCAACCGCAGAACCAAAATTGGAATAGCTCAACAAAGCGATACGGGGAGTGACTTTAAACTTGCGCAAAGTCTTCGCTACATTGTTGGTAATTTCCGCAATTTCTTCGGCCGTCGGATTCATATTGATCGTTGTATCGGCTAAGAATAACGGGCCTTTTTTCGTCATCAGGATGTAAACACCGGCTACGATATTCACGTCTTTTTGCAAACCAACTGTTTGGATAGCCGGACGAACCACGTCTCTGTAATTGCGCGTCAATCCTGAGATCATAGCATCGGCATCACCGGATTCGACCATCATTGCACCGAAATGATTGCGTTCGCGCATGATCTGAATGGCTTCAAATTCGGTAATTCCTTTGCGCTTGCGTTTCTCGAAAAAGGCCTTTCCGTAGCATTGTCTACGCGCTTTTTCTGTATCCGATTTCGGGTCAATGATCTGAAAGTCGGAAATTTCGAGGCTGTATTCCTGGATCAATGACTCGATCATTCGGCGTTTTCCAAGCAGAATTGGCGTACAAACACCTTCTTCAGCGGCAGTTTGAGCAGCTTTCAGAATTTTAAGGTTGTCTGCTTCGGCAAATACAACGCGTTTCGGATTAAGCTGCGCTTTTTCAGTGATATTACGCACCAGTTTATTGTCGAGACCCAAACGTTTCTTGAGTTCCGTTTCGTATTCGTCCCAATTCAGAATTGGCTTTCGTGCAACACCCGAGTCCATTGCTGCTTTTGCAACGGCAGGAGCTACGGAATAAATGAGTCGCGGATCGAGCGGTTTCGGAATGATCTGGTCACGACCGAAAGCGATGTGTTTTTCGCCATACGCTTCGATTACTTCGTCAGGAATGGTTTCTTTGGCAAGTGCAGCAATGGCTAAAACCGCGGCCAGCTTCATTTCCTCATTGATGGTTGTTGCACGTACATCGAGTGCTCCTCTGAAGATAAAAGGGAAACCAAGGACGTTATTCACCTGGTTAGGATGATCGGAACGGCCGGTGGCCATAATAATATCATTGCGCACAGCCATAGCGTCTTTGTACGAAATTTCCGGTTCCGGATTCGCCAATGCAAATACGATTGGATTTTTCGCCATGGCAGCGATCATTTCCTTTGTTACAAGATTTCCTTTCGACAAACCAAGGAACACATCCATTCCTTTGAATGCTTGTTCCAGTGTGATGTCTTTTCGTTGAACGGCGAATCTTTTTTTCTCTTCGTCAAGGTCGGTTCTGCCCGCATGGATCAATCCTTTGCTATCGAACATAAAGATGTTTTCCAAACTGGCCCCTAATGCTAAGTATAAACGTACACAGGAAATAGCCGCGGCTCCTGCGCCCGAGATTAAGATTTTGACCTTCCCGATCTTTTTATTGGCCAGTTGCAATGCATTGAGTAATGCTGCCGAAGAAATAATGGCCGTTCCATGCTGATCATCGTGCATGACCGGAATGTCCAGTTCTTCTTTCAACCGGCGTTCTATTTCAAAAGCTTCGGGAGCTTTGATGTCTTCAAGGTTAATACCACCAAAGGTCGGAGCAATTGCTTTTACGGTTTGAATAAAGAGTTCCGGATCACTGGCATCAATTTCAATGTCAAACACATCAATATCGGCAAAGATCTTAAAGAGTAATCCTTTTCCCTCCATGACCGGTTTGGAAGCCAGCGGACCAATATCACCAAGACCTAAAACGGCGGTACCGTTCGAGATAACCGCTACCAGGTTTCCTTTACTGGTGTATTTATAAACGTCTTCGGGTGTTTCAGCGATTCTGAGACAGGGTTCTGCCACTCCCGGAGAATAAGCAAGAGAAAGATCGCGCTGTGAAGCGTAAGGTTTCGTTGGAACGACTTCTATTTTACCTGGTCTCCCTGAGGAGTGATAATCCAATGCGTCTTGTTTGCGAATTTTTGCCATGTAAACCGTTTCGTTAAGGGGGATAAAGTTAATAAAACCAGTCAGAGTAGCGACAAGAGTTGGTAATCAAAAACAAAAAACCCGTCATCTGCATAAAGCGGATGACGGGCTACTCCGCCTAAGGCGGAAAGAAGTATTATTGTACGACTACTTTTTGAGTAGAAACAGCACCTTCAGTTTTAACAGTAACAATGTAGTTACCAGCTTTAAGGTCGTTTACAGAGATTGCAACATTTTGTGAACCTTCTGCGTTTGTAACGCTTTGAGTAGAGATTGTTCTACCTGCAAGGTCAGTAATTGCGATTTCGTAGTTACCACCTTTACCTTCAAACTTAACGTTTACAACGTCTGAAGCTGGGTTAGGATAAACATCCATTCCAACCTGGTTCAATTCGTTAACGCCAGCAGCTGCGATATTGATGTTATCAACATACAGGTTGTTACCGTAAGCAGATGTAGCTGTAAATTTGATGTGCAATTTAGAAGCACTTGCGTAGCTAGTTAAACTTACTGTTTCATTTCTCCAGTCTGAAGAAGAAGCAGGTGTAAATGCAGCTGTTTGAGCAGCACCTGTAGCCAATGTAGATCCTTGTTTAGAGTAAACAGAAGTCCATGTAGCACCACAATCAGAAGAAACAAACACCTCTAATTTATCATTCTCAGTTTGGTATTGACGGTAAGCAACATCAAACGTCATGCTTGGACTTGAAATAGTTGTCATGTCAATAGGAGCGATGTAAGTATCACCTTTTTTACCTGCTGCAAACGTATAGTTGTCATATTTGATTGAACCTGTGTTTGTAGCTACACGTGTCCAGTTGTCTCCTGTTGTAGAAGCAATGTGGTAGTTTGCGTAAGGGAAAGCTGAACTTGAAAAGTTCTGAGAGAAGTTACCTGTTGTACCAGCATCAGAGATATTTGCAAACGTAGTTGTTGTAGTTCCGATCGGAGACGATGAACCTGAACCGTTGATGTTTGTCAAATAAGATGTCAATGTATGCGATCCTGAAGGCGAAGCCGTAGTCGGGATAGCGAAGTTTGTTGTTCCACCAGGAGCGATGTTACCTGTGAAAGGAGCAGTTTGAACAGTTCCTGCATCAATTTGGTAGTTTACGGTAGCTGAAGTAATTGCTGTACCACCATCATTGCTCAATACAGCAGTAGCACCTGATAAATCAGCAGCACAACTGTAGTTTGAAGGAACAGTCAAACTTTGAACCACTGCATAGTCATCCAATACAACCGGCAAAGAAACACCAGCTTGGTAAACTTCTTTTGTTGTGTTGTTTTGAACCCATGCAACGAAACTCAATTCGCCCAAATCATAAATGTAACTAGGAATAGCTACGTCAGTGAATGTGAATGTTTGTGAACCACCAGCTGAAGCAAAGTTAGAAGCTACAACTGCAGATCCTGAAGTTCCAGGAAGCATTTTACGCATTACGTTGTGGAACTCTGTCTCACCGTTTGAACCGGGAGCAGAAGCGAAAATGATGTCTTTTTCAACCATCGCCAATTGCAATACCGTGTTTGTCGGGTTCCAGATTGCAGGAGCTGTAATCGTTACCGTAATATCTGCGGTAGCAAATCCCGGATCGATATTGTGTGTAATTGTCATGGAAACCGGAGAAGTTACAGCGTAACGAGAATCGATAGCGCCTTGAGTAACATCCATGTTTGTTCCGTCCATTACACGGTCAGGAACTCCGCTGATACCGTAGTAATCAACACGTGTGTCAATTTCAGTTGGGTTGTGGTTATACATTGGGTCATAACCTGGCCAGCTAACCTGGTACTTAACAGATACAATTTTAGTTGTATTGGCATTTAAAAGTGTTGTAAGTGCAGGGTTTTGAGCCGCGCACGGACCACAAGAAGCTTGTGAAAAGCTTTCTGCAAGAACCAGACGTTGTTGAGAATAAGTAACTCCGAATGCTGAAAACACTCCGAAGAATAGTAACGCTTTTTTCATATTGCTTGAAATTTTATAGTACATACCAAAGCTAATGGATGTTTTCGTTACTTACTAATTAATGGCACCATAAAAGAATATTGATTATTGGAATGCTAAATTTGCGTTAAATTGATACTTTCAGAGTATGAAGCTCAAAATGATTGTTTTAACCGGTGCCGGGATCAGTGCTGAAAGTGGAATTGCTACTTTCCGTGATTCTGATGGTTTGTGGGAACAGTACCGTATTGAGGATGTTGCGACCCCGGAAGCATGGAAGAAAAATCCGGAATTGGTACAACGTTTTTACAACGAGCGGAGAAAACAGGTATTGGCTTGCGAACCTAACGCAGCACATCATTTCTTTGCGCGTTGCGAAGAATTGTTTGATATGACAATTATTACACAGAATATCGATGATTTGCACCACCGCGCAGGTAGTTCGAATGTAGTGCACCTGCATGGGGAAATCCGAAAAAGCAAAAGCTCGGGACCAACACAGGAACACGCTTATTACGATATTGAGGGATGGGAATTGACAATGGACGATCATTGTCCTGACGGATATGTTCTGCGGCCACATGTGGTATGGTTCGGTGAAGCTGTTCCGAATCTGGAAAGAGCAGTTTTGAAAGTTGCCGAAGCAGATATCCTGGTGGTGGTGGGAACATCACTGAATGTATATCCGGCAGCCAACCTGATTCACTACACGCCAGATCATTGCCGCAAGTTTGTGATTGACCCGAAGGCCGATGAACTTGAGGTTCCACTTTCGTTTACCAGGATCAACGCGACGGCGGTGGAAGGAGTGAAACTAATTGAAAAGTTTCTAATTGAAAATGGAAAAGAGGATTCCCGATAAAACAAAAAAGTCATCCGCCTGAGACGAATGACTTTTCAATTTTATAAGTTAAGTAACTAAATCAGTGCTTCACAACCACACGACGTGTTTGAATGGCTTCACCTTTTTCAGCAACGGCAATAAAATAAACACCGTTTTTAAAGTTGCTTACATCAATTTTCTTGATTGCACCTGCTTCGTCAGAGTAAATGACTTTACCCAATACATCCGTTACACGTACATTGTAGTCACCTGAAATACCAACAGTATTTACGGTGATTATTGAAGATGCAGGATTCGGGTAAGCTGTCATTCCAACCTGAACCGGCTCAGGATCGTTGATTCCGGCAGTTTGGTTGATATGGATGTCAATACTATCTACGGCAGTTAAACCTTCCATGAAATAGTAACGGTATAATCCACCACCTTCAACGGTATTTATAGAAAAAATAGGTTTTAATTCAGCTGTAGAATCATTCATTACGGTAACTTCTGGAGAAGTCCATGGATTTGCAGCCTGGTTACCATAACAAAGACCTTCAAAGTTTGGATCATAGCAAGGTCCCCAGCAATTCTGCTCAGTCCACTCAACAGGGACATTTAATCGAACACGTTTAATAGCGAGCATCTTTGTTGAGCCTGTCATGTTTTTAATGTAAAGGTGTACTGTAAGATCTGTTCCGACTGAGACATTATTTTCAACATGCACTCCACCTCCGATATCAACAGAGCCAGCGTCAACTGAATTGCAGGAAGATTCGTGATATACTTCGTATTGTCCCCAACTTAAAGAGACAAGTGATAAAGCTGCAAAGAGAGTGTATAATTTTTTCATGTTTTAAGGTTTTGAACAAATATAAGCCAAAAAACAACCCGATTCACAGGCATTTGCAAGGCTTTGTTTGGTAAGATTACAATTTTTTTGGCAATTGCAGAGCGGTGTTCAGACCAAAAAGGCTCAAATTTCCCTGAAAATAGCTTATACTGTGTTTTCCGTTGATTAAACGGTTTAAAAGACCTTGTGTTAGCTTTTCAATAATTATGACCAAGCTTTGTTATTTTTAGGAATACAAGAGTTTGTTGAAACTCAAAAATGCAGAACTGAGTATTTCGGCTTATATTTGGATTTCGGCATGGAAGTTGAAAGCTTGCCGAAAAACCATAAACTATGAAAAAAATTGCTTTACTTTTTATCGGACTCGCACTCACCACTTTGTCTATCGCACAAGAAGAAGGAAGTGTAAAACAATTACCTGAAGTGACCCTGAAAGATATGGACGGGAAAACAGTTAAAACAAATCAACTGGGTTTTGAAGGTCCGGTGGTAATTTCGTTTTGGGCAACCTGGTGTGCTCCTTGTAAACGTGAGTTGAATACGATTCACGAAACATACGAAGACTGGCAGGCTGAAACAGGCGTGAACATTGTGGCCGTTTCCATTGATGATCAGAAAACATTGGATCAGGTACCTGTTTACGTAAATGGAAAAGGATGGGATTATTTGGTGTTAATGGATCCGAACGGTGATTTCAAACGTGCGATGGGTGTCAACAATGTGCCACATACATTCCTGGTAGATGCTGCCGGAAACATTGTTTACTCGCACAATAGCTACGCACCTGGTGACGAAGAAAAATTGTACGAAGAAATCAAAAAACTGGCTAAAAAATAGAACTCTGCTACATGAGAAATTGGATCATTGGTATCGCAGCATTGTCCGGGTCGCTTAACGCACTCGGACAATCTTCTTTAGGGTCGATTACGGGGAACATGGAAGCTACGTTCCAGTACCTGAATAACGACTCGCTTATCGGCGCAACCCAACCAACGGAAAAGGGTTTGTTGAATTCATACATGAATGTGTTTTACACCAACGGTCATTTTAAAGCCGGTGCACGTGTAGAATCATATCTTCCAAGAATTCAGGGATATCCGAATCGTTTCGACGGAACCGGGATCGGTATGCGTTATGTAGGCTATACCAATGATTATGTAGATGTTACGCTAGGAAATTTCTATGAGCAATTTGGCTCCGGAATGATTTTCAGGGCTTATGAAGATCGCAGCTTGGGTTATGACAATACCGTTGACGGCGCACGCCTGATTCTGCGTCCTTACAAAGGAGTTCAGCTCAAAGGAATTTACGGAATTCAACGCTATTCATTTGAAGGTGGCCGTGTGGTTGGAGCAGCGGGCATTACTCGCGGTTTCGACGGCGAATTACATTTGAATTCATTACTTCCACGTTTGGATTCAAGCGGATTCAATATTACACTGGGTGGTTCGTTTGTGAGTAAATACCAAAAAGATGATCGGGAAGATCTGGTTCTTCCGGAGAATGTTGGTAGTTACGGCGGCCGTTTCCAGGTGCGCTACAAAAAATTTGATTTGAAAGCAGAATACATCCACAAGGAAAACGATCCTTCGGAAGACAACGGTTATATCTACAATCCCGGACACGCGGCATTGATCAACTTCGGTTATTCACGTAAAGGTTTTGGTTTTGCACTTTCTGCCAAATCAGTCGACAATATGAGTTACCGAGCCGACAGGAGCAAGGGATTACAGGATGCATTTATCAATTATTTACCGGCATTGAACAAAACACATTCATACAACCTGGTTGCAACTTTGTATCCGTATGCGACCCGGCCGGTTGGAGAAATTGCCTACCAGGCAGAAGTATTGTATACTATTTCGAAAGAAAAAACACGCCGGGGAAAATATGGCATTCCAATCAATGTGAACTTTTCAACGGCTTACCTGCCCATGCAACATACATCAGGAATCAATCCTGCTGATTCAAGCGGAATCACTTATGTTGGAAGACCATTTGATATGAGCGACAGTTTGATGTGGCGTGATATCAATGCCAATATTTCGTACAAGTTCAACAAATCATTGAGTTTGACATTGGCTTATTTCAATATTACACTGAATAACGATGTTTCCAGGGTAACTGAAGATGCTGTTGGGTTGATCAATGCCAACATCGCGGTGGCTGAAATCGGCTGGAAAATCAACAAGAAGCACAACCTTCGAACCGAATTGCAGGCCTTGTTTGTTGAAAAAGACAAAGGGAATTGGGCAACCGTTGTGTTGGAATACACTATTTCACCGGGATGGTTCTTTGGTTTAATTGACCAATATAATTATGGAAATCCAAATGAAGATCATCGTTTACATCATGTTTACGGCTCCATCGGCTGGATCAAAGACGCAACCCGTTTGACAATTAATTATGGTCGCCAACGAGCAGGATTGTTTTGTGTAGGTGGTGTTTGCCGTGTGGTTCCGGCATCAAATGGATTAACGCTTTCATTCACCCAAAGTTTTTAATTTAATAGGTCAAGGAGTATGAAAAAGATAAGTAGTATGAAAAGAATTCTTGTTGCATCCATTCTTTTAATCGGCATTTTGATTGCCGGTTCGTGTGATAAGGTCACAAATCCTTATCCTAAAACAACATCCACAGCATTGGATTGGTCATTGTATCCGGGTGGCGATTCTGCAGCCTATGTATCAGCAGGGTTATGGCCGGCATTTACTGACAATGCAAACACATTACGCAACGTATTGATTGAAGATTTTACAGGGCATAAATGTGTAAATTGTCCGGCATCTACCGCTAATATGGAGCAACTAATAGCCACGAATCCTATACGTATTTTCGGTGTGGCTATCCATTCCAGTGCGAATGGTCTGGATGACTTTCAGGAGGTGGATGCAGAATTTCCGGAAGAGCTTTTTTGTGATGAAGGATTAGAGATAGGTACATTTTTTGGGTCAATTCCCGGATCATCATTTATTGGGAATCCCCGATTTTGTGTCAATCGTGTATTAGCGAATGATCAGTTTACTTCCAGTGCGGGTTCGCCAATTGCTAACAAAACATCAAACTGTCTGTCTTCAACATTAAAAGTGAACATACAGGCTGCTTCGAATTATTTTGCGAGTACACGTGGGTTATTCCTGCATACAGAGGTTGATAAATTAGATCAAACACTGGCTAACGATTTGGGAATTGTCGTGTATGTGATAGAAGATTCATTGATTGGTCCTCAAATTGTTGATGTTGATGATGATACTGATGGGACACCGGGAAATCCTGACCTTTCTGTAAAGGATGGAATTTTACAAACATATATTCACAGGGAAATTATGCGTGGGTGTATTGACGGCAGAGCATTTGGCAGAACATTGACGGCAGATTATTTGGGCGGCAATGGTAAGTACTATGTGAACTACAGCTACAAAATTCCTGATGAACTGGAGCCTGAAAACATGCATTTGGTGATTTACGTCTACGATAAAACAACGATGGAAATTTATCAGGTAATCAAACACGAGATAGAATAGGCGATTCCCTGGTTGAATCTTCAAAAGCGATCTACAAGGTCGCTTTTTTTGTTGGAATTTGCCGCGTATGTTAAAAAACGGCCCGTTCCTGTTTTTTAACATTTCTTGCAATACCACGAATCGGATTTTGTCGTTATATTGTGAAGTAACTTTTAATTTCCGCTCTTATGTTCGAACTAACGAAGAAGATTTTGGTGCGGGTCAGTTTTGATCCTCAACTGTTTCAGAAGGAATTGGCGAAAGCGATTCGTTGGATGACTGATAGTGAAGAGGTGCAGCGATTGCGCGAGTGGTGTATCAAAGAGTTCGGGGCAGTTTACCCGGGTATCGTACACACGGCCTTTTCAAGTCAGGTAAAATAGAACGTACGTAAAAATGATTTTGACTAGCGGTTTTCGGAAACGGAGCCGCTTTTTTGTTTAGGGAGATTTGGTGCTGGCTTTTCGTCGTAAACTTTCAATAAAAAGCTTAAAGTATTCTGGTAAAAATCATAAGACTATCAGAAAATTTTATAACACCGTATTCTCATAATCTCCCGACATTTGTACTATCAGATATGATGGAAAAAATCCGAATTATCATTAAACTCAATGTCATGAAACAATTGCAATTAATTCTGGGGATGTTGGTCTTTGTTGTCTTCTCAAGCTGTGCAGGGCCAATTAACAATGCAAAAATGGAAAGGTACAAAGTTGCAGGGAATTGTGACATGTGCAAAAAGACCATTGAAAATGCTGCCAGCAAAAAAGGTGTCGCAGAGGCTGAGTGGAACAAGGAGACCAAAGTGCTAACGCTGACTTACGACGAACAAAAGACAACCTCCAACGAGGTTTTGAAGCGTATTGCTTACGCAGGGTACGATAATGAAAAATTCCTCGCACCGGACGATGCCTATGCAAAGCTCGCGGAGTGCTGTCGCTACGACCGCATGAAGAAAGAGGCAGTTGTATCAATCGAACCCGTGAAAGAACCGGCTGAGGAAACTGTCCAGGAACCAGAGACAAAGAAAAACCTGCTGGAGGATGTTTATGCAGCGTACTTTGCCACGAAGGATGCACTCGTTAAAGACGATGGCGCAACAACTTCAGCAAAGGCAAATGAGCTTGCAAAAGCGATCCGGGCGGTAGACATGAAGGCGATGTCTGCGGAAGAACATGCAGCCTGGATGAAAATCGAAAAAGGCCTGCTGATGCATGCTGAGCATATAGGTGAAACAAAGGACATTGAACACCAGCGCGAACATTTCGTCTTGTTGTCAAAGAATCTCTATTCGGTTGTAAAAGTGCTCAAAGCCGATCAAACGATCTATTACCAGCATTGCCCGATGTACAATGGTGGGGCGGACTGGCTGAGTAAAGAAAATGCTGTAAAGAATCCGTACTACGGCAGTTCGATGTTAACGTGCGGAAAAACAACCGAGACAATCAAGTAAGCCGATGAAGATCTATATCAAAAACATGGTCTGCGACCGTTGCAAAATGGTTGTGAAGTCCGAGCTCGAACAGCTCGGGCTTTTACCAATAAAGGTAGAACTTGGAGAAGTGGAACTGAAAGAAGAATTGAGCGATGAAGACAAAGAGCAGATAAACATCCGTTTTCGTGAGTTGGGCTTCGAGCTCATAGATGATAAGAAAAGCAGGTTAATCGAACGGGTAAAGAATCTGGTTGTAGAGCTGGTCCATCATTCGAATGAGCAGCTTAACGTGAATGTATCGGATTACCTTGTACAACACATTCCAATGGAATACAAATACCTTAGCAACCTGTTTTCGGAAGTCGAAGGCACGACCATCGAGAAGTTCTACATTGCTCAACGCGTAGAGCGGGTGAAAGAATTGTTGGTCTACGACGAGCTTTCACTGAGTGAGATCGCTGATCGTATGGGCTACAGCAGTGTGGCATATCTAAGCACACAATTCAAAAAAGTGGTGGGCCTGACCCCCAGCCATTTCAAGAGTATCAAGGCGGCTAAACGCCAGTCGCTGGATCTTTTGTAAAAGTCATAACTCTATCAGAAAATATCATAACAATCCCTCATCGTTTCCGCCTCACCTTTGTGTTATAAAATGGAAACTATGGAAACAACAGATCGCAATATGCTTTACATCCCGCTCGAAGGAGTGGAAAATGAGCATTGTGCAATGATCGTTGACAACGGATTGAAAGAGCTCGAGGGCGTGACCACGCATAAAGTCGAGCTGAACAACAACCGTGCGATCATCAACGAAACAAAAGCGTTCAATATCCTGCCGAACGCCGTAAAGGCTATTCGTGACCTCGGTTATGGCGTCACAACCGTGAAAAAGAATTTCCCGGTATTGAACATGACCTGCGCATCTTGTGCAATCAGCGCTCAAACCATCCTCGAAAGCACCAAAGGCGTTGTCGGAATATCAGTGAATTATGCCAATAACATGGCAGCTGTGGAGTACATTCCCACCATTACGAATCCGAAAGAGTTGCAGACAGTTATACGATCTATCGGATACGACCTGATGATTGATGAAACAGAATCCGCGCACGACACGCTCGAAGAGCTGCACAGTCAAAAGTTCCGCAGGCTGAAAAATAAAACTTTTGGCGCAATTCTTTTTTCGGTTCCGGTAGTGGTCATTGGTATGTTCTTTATGGACATGCCTTATGCGAATTACATCATGTGGGTGCTTTCAACACCGGTGGTTGTCTGGCTCGGTAAGGATTTCTTCATTAATGCCTGGAAACAGGCGAAGCACCGCTCGGCCAATATGGATACACTCGTTGCACTCAGTACAGGCATCGCTTACCTGTTCAGCGTTTTTAATACCTTGTTCATGGAAGTCTGGCACAAACAAGGTTTACATGCACACGTCTATTTCGAAGCAGCAACGGTCGTAATTGCATTTATCCTACTGGGCAAACTGCTCGAAGAAAAAGCAAAAGGGAATACATCTTCCGCGTTGAAAAAGCTGATTGGTTTGCAGCCGAATACAGTAACAATTGTGAACGCCAACGGAGAGTCGGAAGAGATTCCAATCGTGAAAGTTGCCATCGGTGACACTATCCTTGTAAAACCCGGTGAAAAGATTGCGGTGGACGGTAAGGTCATTTCCGGAAAGTCATTCGTTGATGAAAGTATGCTGAGCGGTGAGCCGCTGGCAGTTGAAAAAACGGAAGGCTCCGAGGTCTTTGCGGGAACCATCAACCAGAAAGGAAGCTTTCATTTCAAAACCGAAAAAGTGGGTGATGCAACGATGCTCGGGCAGATCATTAAAATGGTTCAGGATGCGCAAGGCAGCAAAGCTCCTGTGCAGAAACTCGTCGACAAGATCGCCGGAATCTTTGTTCCTGTGGTATTGGGCATTTCTATACTAACGCTTATCCTATGGGTAATACTTGGTGGTGACAACGGCTGGACCCAGGGAATCCTTTCGCTGGTAACTGTTCTTGTAATCGCCTGTCCGTGTGCGCTCGGATTGGCAACACCAACGGCAATTATGGTCGGTGTAGGTAAAGGGGCCGAGAACGGCATCTTGATAAAAGATGCAGAAAGCCTTGAGCTTGGATGCAAAGTGAATGCCGTTGTATTGGACAAAACGGGAACAATTACCGAAGGAAAACCGAAGGTTACCGGAATTGAATGGCTGAACAATGACACGTCATCCCAATCGGTTTTGTACAGTATCGAAAAACAATCCGAGCACCCGCTCGCGGAATCAGTGATAAGATACCTGGAGCAGAGCGAATCTCTTCCGGTTTATCATTTCGAAAGCATCACCGGATTCGGAGCCAAGGCCGAAGTGAACGACAAAACCTATTTCGTGGGGAACAAGACATTGCTGGATCAGAACCAGATTACGATCGCTAAGGAATTACTGGCTACCGCAAATGTGTGGTTGACCGAAGCGAAAACAGTCATTTTCTTTGCTGATATTCGGCAAGCGCTCGCAGTAGTGGCTATTTCTGACGAAATCAAGGAAACATCCGTCGAGGCAATTCGCCAACTGAAACAATCAGGTATCGAGGTATATATGCTCACCGGTGACAACACTCAAACAGCGAAAGCTATAGCAGCAAAAACGGGGATTGATCATTACAGAGCCGAAGTACTTCCTGCGGATAAATCTGCCTTTGTAAAACAGTTGCAGGCTGAAGGAAAAATCGTCGCAATGGTTGGCGACGGAATCAACGACAGCAATGCACTCACACAGGCCGATGTCAGCATTGCAATGGGCAAAGGCAGCGATATTGCCATGGACGTTGCACGCATGGTCATCATTTCATCCGATCTGACCAAAATTCCGATTGCATTCAAACTGTCGAAGCAAACGGTATCGGCCATCAGGCAAAACCTGTTCTGGGCGTTCATCTATAATGTGATTGGTATTCCAATAGCAGCCGGAGCGCTCTATCCTGTCAACGGATTCTTACTAAATCCAATGATCGCTGGTGCAGCGATGACATTGAGCTCATTGAGCGTTGTCAGCAACAGCTTGTTGTTGAAATTCAGAAAGTTAAATAAGTCGTAAAAGTTATAAATCGTTCAGAAAATATCATAACGCCTGGTTGCTCTGAAAACAGAAACTTTGTAACCGGCAAGCTGATCGCAAAATTCGGTTTTAAGATTTCCGATTGGCATTCATTCTTATCAGTGGTATTGTACCTTATTTCTTTAATCACAATTAAACAACATAAATAGAATCATGGAAACATTGAAATTCAAAACAACGATCAAATGTGCAGGATGCATGGAAAAAATCACTCCGTTCATGGATGAAAAACTTTCACGTGAAGAGTGGAACGTTGACATTTTCACTCCTTCAAAGGTTCTTACGGTTATTTCCGATAAAGTTACGGCTGAAGAAGTAGAATCGACGGTAAAAAAGGCGGGCTTTCAAATAGAACGTATCAACGAATAAAAGCAGTCCAAAATTCTCCTTTCGTGATTGCAGTAAAGGTATAAATGACGTAAATTGTAGGTGATGAAAAAACGACTATTAATAATTGTGGGGGTATTGATGCACGTTGCGGCCCTGGCCCAGAAAACCGTGCGATACGATTTGTACGTCAGGGATACGACCGTGAATTTTACCGGAAAAGAGCGTCATGCTTACTCCGTTAACGGCAGCATACCAATGCCCGAGCTGCATTTTACGGAAGGAGATACTGCTGAGATCTGGATTCACAATGAGCTGAAAACCGAAACATCCATTCATTGGCACGGTTTGATTCTTCCCAACGAGCAGGACGGTGTTCCGTATCTGACAACAGCACCCATCAAAGCAGGCACAACGCACTTGTATAAGTTTCCACTGGTTCAGAACGGAACGTATTGGTACCATTCACATACCGGTTTGCAGGAACAGGGCGGAATGTACGGAGCATTCATTATTCATAGGCAAAATGAACCGAAAATGCCTGAATACACAATTGTTCTCAGCGACTGGACAGATATGAAACCGTTTGAAGTACATCGCAGGCTGCACATGGCGAACGACTGGTCTGCCATCAAGAAAGCATCTGTTCAGAAAGGAGCGGTTCAAAGTTATGCCGATGCCATTGCAGCCGGCAGCTTTAAGACCAAAGTGGGCAACGAATGGAAACGCATGCTGGCGATGGATGTCAGCGATGTATACTACGACAAGTTCCTGACGAACGGACAGCCGGAAACAAATGCCCCGCAATTCAAAGCAGGTGATAAAATAAGAGTTCGAATCATTAACGGAAGCTCGTCGACCTATTTCTGGATGCGCTGGTCGGGCGGAAAAATGGACGTGGTTGCCAGTGATGGTGAAGATGTAGTGCCGGTTCCGGTTGATCGTTTCATCATCGCCGTTGCAGAAACCTATGATGTAATCCTGACGATTCCCTCTGACAGCACGGCCTTTGAGTTACAGGCTACGTCGGAAGACCGGATCAGGAGTACTTCGCTGTGGCTTGGAGATGGCATCAGACAACTCATCTCTCCGCTGGAGCCTTTAAAATACTTCGAAGGAATGCAGATGATGAACGACATGATCCGTATGGATGGTAACCTGGACGATATGGGCATGAACATGAGTCTGCAGCAAATGGATATGAACGTTGTCATGTACCCGGAGATCACCGGATCATTAAAGGAAAAGAAACACGGTCATCAGCACATGGATATGGCCAATGGCGATCAGTACAACAGCAACCAGCTTTCAGATATCGTGACGCTGAATTACAACATGCTGCGTTCGCCTGTAAAGACCACATTGCCGGATGCGCCGACAACAGTTTATAACTTTGAGCTTACCGGTAACATGAACCGCTATGTGTGGAGCATCAACAACAAAACGGTGTCTGAAACTGATAAGATCCTGATCCGAAAAGGGGAAAATATACGAATCATCCTGTTCAACAACTCAATGATGCGCCATCCTATGCACCTGCACGGCCATTTCTTCCGGGTTGTGAACGGCAGCGGGGAGTATTCTCCTTTGAAGAACGTGCTGGATATTATGCCGATGGAAACCGATACGATCGAATTTGCAGCTACCGAAAGCGGCGATTGGTTCTTCCATTGCCACATTCTTTACCACATGATGAGTGGCATGGGACGGATTTTCACCTATGAGAACTCACCGCCAAATCCGCAACTACCCGATCCGGAAAAAGCGCTGAAAAAACTGTATGCCGATGATCGGGAATTCCATTTTATGTTCCAGAACGACTTTGCAACCAACGGCAATGATGGTGAGATGATGTACATGAATACGCGATGGAACTTCCAGGCAGAATGGCGCCTTGGCTACAACGACATGCACGGGTATGAGACCGAAACGCACATAGGTCGCTATATCGGGAAAATGCAATGGCTGTTTCCGTATGTGGGGTTCGACTGGCGTTACCGCAAAATGGAAATGGGAGAAACGGAGCGCAATCTATTCGGCCAAACCAACACGAAAGACCAGCGGGTTGCTGTCTGTTTCGGCGTGCAATACACCTTGCCAATGCTGGTCATTGCTGATTTCCGGATTGATACGGATGGAAAACTGCGTCTGCAAATCATGCGCGAAGATATTCCATTAACGAAACGCCTTCGCCTGGGATTGATGTATAATTCGGATTTCGAATACATGGTCGGGGCGAAATATGTGCTAAATAAATCGTTTTCGCTTTCGACTCATTATGACAGTGATATGGGATTCGGCGCAGGATTCACGTTTACCTATTAAATGTGAAGCTACTCGAATTCAATCAGCAAACTCCCTTTATCTACCACCTGGTTTACCTCAATCGAAATGCTTTTCACCACTCCCACACCTTCAGCTTTGAGAACGTTTTCCATTTTCATGGCTTCCAGTGTAAGTAAAGGTTCGCCCACGGAAACTTCGGTTCCTACAGAAACTGCAATTCCAACCACACGTCCCGGCATCGGTGCTTTGAGTTGTTTGAGCTTGCGCACTTTCGGAACATCCAATCCCATAGAGGCAATCAATTCGTCAAGCGGACCACTTTTGCGAATATCAAATACACGGTGATTCAGTTTCACGGTCAGCAATCCTTCTTCCATGCGGTTGGAAATCACTTCACCATTGTACGTTTTTCCGTTGTGTTCCAGCGAGAAAAAAGTAGCATTTTCCCATTGCAAACGCACCACATCATTTGTTGTTGAACTGACTTCGCCGTCGAATTTCCATGTTGACATTTCCATGCACTTGATTTTGGATCAAAATTACGAACTATTCACCCATTCCACCGTTTTTTCTCGCAAAAAACAAGCATTAACCAGCTTAGTATTGGTATCTTGCGCGGTTAAAACAGTTTACGTATCGATTTTCAGTTTAATTAAACAATTTCATGAAGAAATCTTTCTTATTTGTAGCCATATTGACCATTGTTGGTTGTATTCCCCGTCACACACAACATGATTTCGAACCCGATTCGGAAACAACCGACTCTGACCAAAATACGGAAGCACAGATCAGCGTAAACGATAAGGTGCGCGAACGGCCTGTTTACAGAGCTGCCGAAACGGTTTTCACCGATTTGATCACCACCAAACTGGAAGTATCGTTTGACTGGAACAAATCACAGCTGATCGGAAAAGAAACACTTACTGCGAAACCTCATTTTTATGCTTCTGATAAACTGATCCTCGACGCAAAAGGAATGGAAATCAAAAGTGTGACGATGAACGACGCTGCCAGGCCGTATACTTATGAAAAGGACATTCTCACCATTACATTGGATAAAAAATATCAGCGCACCGAAAACTATACCGTAGTTATTGATTACATCGCAAAACCCGATGAACGCACATTGGAAGGAAGTGCAGCCATTACAAGCGACAAAGGATTGTATTTTATTAATCCGCGTGGCGAAGACCCGAACAAAATGCCCCAGATCTGGACACAGGGTGAAACTGAAGCCAGTTCTGTTTGGTTTCCGACCATTGACGCGCCGAATGTGAAGACCAAGCAGGAAATGTTTATTACGGTGGAAGATAAATTCACCACGCTTTCCAACGGAAAATTCATGGGGTCGAAAAAGAATACCGACGGCACCCGCACAGATCACTGGAAACAGGATTTACCGCACGCACCTTACCTGTTTATGATGGGAGTTGGCGGTTTTAAAGTGGTGAAAGATTCGTACAAACGTGCCGACGGAACCCTGATGGAGGTGAATTATTACGTAGAACCGGAATGGGAACAATATGCCAAAGATATTTTCGGGGAGACACCCAAAATGATCGAATTTTTCTCGAAACTGATGGACATCGATTACCAATGGGATAAATACGATCAGATCATCGTGCGCGACTACGTTTCGGGGGCGATGGAAAATACCGGAGCGGTTGTGTTTGGAGATTATGCCTACAAAACACGCCGCGAATTAATTGACGGAAATGATAATTCGACCATTGCGCATGAGTTGTTTCACCATTGGTTTGGCGATTTGGTTACAGCTGAATCATGGTCAAACCTGACACTCAATGAATCATTTGCCAACTACTCGCAGTATCTCTGGGATGAATACCGTTACGGAATTGATGAGGCTGATTTCAACGCCAACAGCGAAATGGAAATTTACTTTCAATCAGCTACAATGGGTGGTGTTCACGACTTGTTCCATACCGAATACCAGGATAAGGAAGACATGTTCGATGCGCATTCCTATAACAAAGGCGGGCGAATCCTCCACATGCTTCGTAATTATTTAGGCGATGAAGCATTTTTCCAGGGAATGCAATTGTACCTGAAAACAAACAAGTTCAAAGCTGCTGAATTTCACCAGTTGCGTTTGGCTTTCGAGGAAGTAAGCGGCGAAGATCTACACTGGTTTTTTGATCAGTGGTACGAAGCTTCCGGGCATCCGTTGTTGAATGTGAATTACAGTGTCGCCAATGGTGTAGTTACGGTAGAT
Organism: Candidatus Fluviicola riflensis; assembly: GCA_002243285.1. Classification (GTDB taxonomy): domain Bacteria; phylum Bacteroidota; class Bacteroidia; order Flavobacteriales_D; family Crocinitomicaceae; genus Fluviicola; species Fluviicola riflensis. Next base: position 100,055 of record CP022585.1, read on the forward strand.
GTGGCTCAAACACAGTACCTGAATGCATTTCCTGTTTTTCGATTACCGCTTGATGTGGTAGTTTTTGATGACAACGGAGCTACTACACACCGCATCGATATCGATAAATCGATTCAGCAATTTGAATTACCCTATACCGGAACGTTGAAAAATGTGCTGTTTGATAATCAGGCAATGGTGTTGGCACAGATCAAGGAGAAAAAAGAGTCTGCTTGGTATGTACATCAATACTACAATGGCAAGCGCTGGAGAGCCCGTCGTGATGGGTTGAACAACGGAATCAAGGAACGAACACCGGAAGCATTTAAAATGGTACTGGATGCACTTGACGATCCGTTTTGGGATATCAGGCTTACAGCGATCGAAAAAGTAACTATGCTTCAGGGTGCAGATAAAACGATTGCGCTTGAAAAAATAAAACAACTGGCTCAAACCGATCCTTCTTCGGCTGTTCGTTCAAGTGCGATCAGTGCATTAAGTACAGCGCTTTCCGAAACGGAAGCAACTCCGATTATGGAACGTGCCGTGCAATCCGACTCTTCGTATATGGTGATCACCAATGCGCTGAATCAACTGAGCAAAATGAACCCGCAATCAGCGATGAAACTGGCAAAACCGCTTGAAAATGAACGTTCTTCATCGATGATGACCGGAATCGCGTCTTTGTATGCACGTCATGGGAAAGCGGAACAATATGCGTTTTTTGAGCGTATTTTGAGTTCGAATATCCTTCAGGGATTTGACCAGGTTGGTGGATTGTACAATTTTTCGACTTTCTTGATCGACAAAGATTTATCGTTGTTCCAAAAATCAGTGAAGATTTATGAGGACAAAGCCAAAAACGGCGATATGTATTCTAAAATGTATCTCGGTAACTACTTAGATCAGTTGACTGCACATCTTGGAGAGCGCATCATTGAATTTAAGGAAGAAGAAGAGAAACAAAAACGTGCGGGTAATGACAACGGAGTAGCGATTGCAAAAGCGAACCAGGTTGAAGCGCAGGAATTGATTAAGCAGTTTAAACGCATTGCATTGAGTGTTGACCAAGAGGAGGGACACTGATGGAATAGATCTGCAGGCCAGTATTTTCCGACTTTTTTTAAAGTGTAAAATTTGCCAATTTGCCAAATGGGCAATTTGAAAATTTTCTCCGGACAATTTCCACCAGAAAAATTCCCGACAACCTGAAATTTTCCATTTCAAGACAGAGTTTCAACTACCTAATATTATTAAAAAAAGAAGGACGCCTAAAATCCAGACGTCCTTCCTTCTTGTTTTAAACCTAAATTATTCGATTGTACGTGTTGCCAGGTTGATCGTAAACACTTTATTTCGGCGTTTTGTAGTCAATTGCACAAATTCATCACATTCACCCGAACCATAGTTGATGATACAACCGCGTTTTGAAGAAGTTCCGAAGTCAATTTCTCCTGCTACCGGGTAACGGCATGAATAGTTGATATGAACGGCAGTTGCGATTGAATAAGGCCTGACTGTTCCGTTGTTGCGGGTTACCGAACCGGAGCCTGTTATCAAGAATTCATCGTCTTCTGGCTCACAAGTTGAGTGTCCGATCCATTCTCTTACGTGATCAGATGAACGGGTACGCGTTCCGTTTCCATTGGTAAATGTCAAATCGGCATCCACAGAAATGAGCGCATTTCCTGAAGAATTTAAACCAGTATTCTCAAGGTTTTTTGTTCCTGTAATTTGTGTGGAATTAATATAAAAACCGTCGAATGAAATTTGTCTCACTGCTCCAACCGTATTCAAAGGATTCGACATGTAAATGATCACTTTCCCTTTTTTTGTAACACCATTGCTATTTGTACAACCTGTTCCGTAATCAATGGTGATTGTTTTTGGAAAATCTGCAGAAGTTTCCGTTACAATTGCACAAGGTGCCAGAAGTTGGGTTAAGTCATAATTGCAGGGCGATCCAACAAAAATTTCTTCATCCCGGGTCATCATTTCATCGTCTTCTGAACTTGTAGCATCCAAAGCGACCTGATTGTATTCTTCCTGCTCTTCTTTTTTCTTACAGGATGTAGAGAATAGTCCAATTCCAATGAATGCAATTGCTATAAATTTTACTGTCTTTTTCATGGTTTTAAAACTTTAAATTTCGTTATTCAATTAGCGTTTTAAACAAAGAGGAAAGTTTCGTAAAAAGAGTTGGGTGGATGGATGAAAAAATCAAAAAACATTCTCAATACACACAAATTCAACCACTTAATAAATGGAGTATTCTAAAGTTTTATTCTTAAACCCACATTTAATTGAAGGTTGTTTGATTTGATAGAGATTACTTTTCCGGTGTAATAGTTTCCCAAAACCTGTGAATAATTGAATTCGCCGTACAGTTGTAGTTTACGAACCGGATTTGTTGCAATTCCTAAGCCCAAGTGCCAACCGGGATAAAAACCACGGGATTCTCTTGGTTTGGAAGTGCTAAACGAGCGCTCCGTCTGTGATTTCCTGACAATCAGCGTGTTTTGATCTTTTCCGCGAAAAACAAAATCAAAACCGGTATATCCGTATACTTGTGGCCCGATAGCATTCGTTGTATTAAATCGAATTGACAATGGAATAGAAATGTATCCTGACCGATGGATGATGCGCATCAGGAAAGTGGTTGTATCAGAAAAAGGACTTGCCTGATCTGCTAAATCCAATGGAGCAGATCTTAATTCTCCGCTCGGTGACGAAATGTCTAATTCATCATTTAAATCAGTGTTGGCAATTCTTACGGGAAAAAGACGGGTTGTGTAACGGTTGGTACCCATGTTTATTCCAATTCTGAAAGATGCAAACGGTAGGAATTGGTAATTATAATCTAAACCGAAGTTCCTGTTTTTTAATCGAAGCGTGCGGTCAATGATAAACGCGTGCGAATTTGATTCAACGATTCCGGAGTAATTTCTGTTATTTCTTCCGGCACCGGCATAAACGTCAATAAATGAATATGGAATGAATAACAAGGGGAATGGCACATTCGGATGAATTAAACGAATTGGGTCGGGTGTGTGCTCCATCGTTTTTGCCGGAAGCAGAAGCAGACTGAGTTCTAAATGGTTGCTGCTGTCTGCATGTTCAGAACTTAAAATGACCGTATTTGTTTGTTTGTCTCCCGGTGTTTCAACGATCAACGAATTGTGTATTGGTCGTGAATAATTTGTAGAATCATTGGATTTGGTCCCCAAATTTGGCCCGGCTTTTTTTCCTTTGACGCCATCCGTTAAACCTCGATTCGTCTTTCCATGCGCAGGGTTTGTTAAATGTTGATTCGGTTGATTTGAACTTAAAAGTGAACTGTCCTTCGTTTCGTGATGTGATAAAACCAATTGTTTGTTTTGAATGACATTTGTTGCAGTAGTGGATTTTGATTCATTTTTTGCCGTCATTGAAGCGCTCGCCTGAAGTGGGTCAATTGTTTCAATGATTGGACCTGCTGTCGTATCAACTGAAGCGGCCAGATGATTTGCAGGAAATAAGAAGAAACAGGAAAGGGTTCCCAGAAATAAACCTGAGAACACAAACCACCAGAAAAAAGGGCGTCTTTTTTTAGTCGGAGGGAAAAGCTCCTTTTCAATTGCCGGCCATACGAAATCCGGAGCAGAAACGGTATGTTCCTCCAGCTTTTTATGAAGCAATTGCTTTAAATGGATATCGTCATTATGCTCTTTCATAACGCTTGTTGTTGGGCAATAGAAGCAGTTCTTTCTAAGGCAAGTTTCAATTCTCTTTTTGCATCGTGAAGCTGAGATTTTGAGGTTCCTTCACTGATTCCCAGCAATTCTGCAATTTCCCGATGATTGTATCCTTCAACATAATAAGCATTGAAAATTTGTTTTCTTCCGGGGCTCAATTTGTTGATGTAAAATAGTATTTCGTCAGCATCCAATTCCGAGAGTAAGTCTGTGTGAATGGCATCGTTTTCGGCGATTTCCTCCGTCATCTGGCGGTAAACTTTGGCGTTCTTTTTTTTGTGTTGCGCTAAACTGGTATGAATCGTTATTCGTTTTATCCACGCTTTAAAGTTTGATTCTCTGCTGTATTGATGCAGGTTTTTAAAGATGTTGATAAAGCTTTCCTGCAAAGCATCCTGCGCATCATCAGGAGTGCCGGAATACCTTATACACAAGGCATACAGCCACGAACTGTAGTGTTGATACAATTCATGAAAGGCCCGCTGATCACTTTTTAAACAACGGTCAATTAACACAATATCTCTTTCCTGCGAGTCGATAAACTTAGTATACCTATTAAGTAGGAGTGAACTTAGTAGAAAAAGGTTGGGTGGAAGTTATTTTTTTTGAAGAATCAATGGATTGGAAACGCAAAGATTGATTTTGGCATTCCATTGATCAGTGGAAATCGGCCTGTAGACCAGTATTTCCGGGCCTTGTTTTAGAAGTGTAAAATTTGCCAATTTTAAATGAGTAGAATTTTAAAATTTTCGAATTGGACATTTGTCCAATTTGCCATTTGGCAAATTTGGCACTTTCCTCAGAAAAATGCCTTCACTTCCATTCCACCCGCATGAACAGTTTTCGATCCTTCTGACTGTCGTCCGTTGTACTGAATAGAAAGTTGCAGGTTCTTGGAAATCGAACGCTGATAGCCAATACTCCACACCAGGTTCTTGCCGGTTTTGAGCGCTTCAAGTAATTCGAAACCAAGCGGCGAATTGGCATCTCCGTCAGAAGTGATCTGAATAAAATTGAACTGGCCCTGTAAACTTCCTTTTTGCGCCTGGTTGTACTTGGCCGTGAGCCCGACATCGCGAACTTTGGCAAATTCACCACCGAATTCGGCAGCATTGGTTTTATCCGAAAACCGGCTTTCAATACTGAAACGCAAAGAAGTAGTTGGTTGGAATACCAGAGAAGGTTTGATAATCCAATAGTTTAAACGATAATTTCTGCCGGTGGTGTAGTCGACCGATGAGGTTTTTAAGCCTTGTTCAAACGAACTCAGAATGCTCCATTCTTTCGAAATATTCCAGCGGCCGTTTAACTCGTGCGATTCATTGCTTTTGCCATCGTATCCGGTTGCGAGCAATGTTTTCGATTGCACATTCTGGTACGAATAATCGAGGCCGAACAGCGAACTTGTACGATTAAAGTAAAGCGTGTGCTTCATGTTGCTCGAAGTACTGATCAGGCTGGTATCGCTAACGCGGCCATTGAACGGATTGTACGCTTTGAGGTTGTCGAACGAACTGGTTTTGCGCTGAATACGGAATCGCGATTGCGTTGAAAACCGCGCTACGAAAAGTTTGACGCCCTGTTTGTTTGCCCACACGCGTTCCGGACGCACAATGAGACTCTGGTTGTATTCGTTGCTGTATGTGTTGATGTAATCATTGCTCGGCGTAAAGACGCGAATGTAGCTGGCCTGATCGGCGTAGGCAGCAATTTCGAATTCGTTGAGGTCTTTTACATTGTCGCCGTTGTAATCAATCCAGGTATAAACACCCTGGCCGTCGTTGACTTTAATGTAAATGAATTCGCGTTTTTGTTCCAACCCTGCGCCGATTTCATAAAAAGTGGTCAACGAAACAGCACTTTTCCACAGTTTTATTTCATGATCGACGCGCCCGTTAGTCGTGTTTTCCGGCTTCTGGGAAATGAGATTGGTGTCCAGAATTTCCAATGTCCGGTAATTTCCAACAAGTACCAAACGCTGATTTTTCAACGATTTCAACGTCCATTCACCACTGATGGTTCGGGCTTTGGCGACATTCGTCAAGCGGGTGCTGTCCGATTTTTTATCCAAACGTTCGCGGTAACTCAGGCGCAATTCTCCGGCGGTCGTATCGCCGAAAACAACATATCCCTGGTAATCGAAGAAGGAATAGGAATTCAGCGCCAGCAACGTATCACCTGTGTTAAAACGGTTCCATTCCTGGTCGTCTTTGTAACCGATGCGCACTTTTTTGCCGAGTTCCTGTGAAATGTCCAGTTTGTGCCGAACAAATTGATTGTCATTCAGCGTTTTCGAACTTAGGGCACTTGCATCCCAAATCACGCGCATTCCTTTCTGTTTCCAGTTGGCCCCGCTGTGCAGGCGGTAACCCGTAAAATCATTCCCGATCTTAAATTGTTGTGCGTTGAGCGAAACCTGTCCGTAGCGCATATGTCCAAGTGCTGATGAAAGCGTTGAATAAACCTGGTTTCCTTGAAAACCTTGATTTCGTGTGTTCCAGTCACGGTCAAATTCAACCGAACGGTATTGCTCAATGGGTTTGAAATAAGGATCGAGTGCTTCCACTTCGGCTTTGTTGGTCCAGGACCATTCCTGAATACTGTCGCGGCCAAACGGTAATGAATGTTCGACTTTCGTCCGCATGGAAAATCCTTTGTCGTCGAAGCGATCGAGCGTGGAAAATGTATTGAGGTCGTAAGTACTCATTCCCAACTCGGAAGTCACTTTTAAGCGGTCGCTGAAGCGATATGTTCCGCCTACTGTGACCAGTTGCTGCTGCTTCGGGGTAATGAGCAATGAAACCGGTGCGTAATCGCCCTGTGAAAGGCCACCTGCCGGTTCCACCCATTTGTAAACCCGGCCAAGCGCGTTAAATTTCTCGAAAACATAATCGCCTTTTCCGGGGCCGACGTACGTGAAATTGACCTTGAGTTTGGCTAAATTCGGATCTACAGAAACCACCAAAACGCTGTCATAGCCAAGTGAATCGATGAGTTTGTAGAGCACCAGGTTTTCGCTGAAACCAACCGAATCGAGCACAAAACTTCGTGCAGCCTGCAAATCATCACCAATAGAGGAAAGCAGGAATTTTTGATCGGATGTCAGGTTTTGCTGCAAGGGCTGATTTTTGGCATCCTGCTCCGAATAAGCATTGATCCACCAATCGTAGTTTTTGGTAGTCGCAGCAGTTGAAACCTGGAATAGCGAGCGGGCATAATTCTGATCGGAATACTGAAACTCGACCACAATACGAATGTCTTTGGTAATAAGTTGCCGCGCGGTGAAAGTCAATTCCGACGTATTGTAATCAATCACATAATCGTATTCCTGCCCGCGGGTAAGCAGTTTTCCGTCGATGTAAACGCGTTCCGTTCCTGAAAGCACCATGATAAACGGTTCATTTTCATTTCCACGCAACCGGTACGGACCTTGATTCCCTTCAACTCCCTGGATGATTTGACGGTTAAATTTTCCTTTCGACAACGCGCCGCTGACCTGTGTTTTAAGCGACCGGTTTTTGTCTTTGATCCAATAATATTCACCCGTGAGTCCTTGCCCGCGCTTTTTGTAAGTCATGAAATAACCTTCGGGTTTGGAAATCCAGAAATCACCAGCTGTGAGCTTGAAGCGGTCGTTGAACAACTGGATAAACACCTGGTCAAATTCCTGCAATTTATTGGTGTTGCCTTCGGGTTGAATCGGTAAATTATCATCTGTCACCGAAGCTAACACTTGCAGATTGGGTGTTACATATCCCGAAAGTTCGAGGTTGAGCGAAGAATTGACCGATAAATCCTGCCGGTTCCCGAATGAAATTCCGCGCGAAATACTCCCCGATTTTTGCAAACCACCCGTGCCCAATAAATCGAGGGCATTGCTGGTGGGCTCGATGAGGAATTTTTCGCGATCACCTTTCGTGGAGTTGTAAATGAGGCTCGTATCGCGGCGTGATTCGGTGTAGGAGAACCGGACTGGGAGAATGCGGTAGTTAACCGTTAATTCTTCCGGGCAAGGCGTTTTTAGGGTGATGGCAGCTGCTGCGAAATCGACCGTGTAGGCAGATTCGGGTAATAATTGATCACCACATTTACAACTGATTGAACCTGGATAAATGGAAAAAGTGTCTAATGCAATAGAGGTTGTATTGGCCGCGACGGATTTTTGGCGCTGTGTACTTAACTGCGCAAAGCTGTTCAGCGAAACGAACAGCGAAAAAAAAACCAACCACTTAAAAATTCCCGGCATTGATGCTAAAGTACTAACGTTTAAGGAAAGTTCTTATTTTGTCAGGTTGTTATATAAAACGTGTGGGGTCGCAATTAATCGCGACCCCACACAATGAATCTATTGAATAATCAGAATCTATTTTCCTTTCAACCAGGCTTCGCGAATTGTTTTCTTGCTGTCATCAGATGCTGCATAACCTTCAGCTTCTTCTTTCGGAAGCGCCACAATACCGTTCAAGGTCACAACTTTTCCGTCGCGTTTTACTTTCATGGTCATGTTGTTCCCATCTTTCCATGAAATACTGGCTTCGATCAGCGAGTTGATGTTGTCGTAATTGTATTTGTTACCGTTGATTTCCACAATGATATCACCTTCCTGAATTCCCATAGCTTTGGTAAACGCATTGCCTTCCGGTAACCAGAAAATGTCTTTCGTAGTTGGATCAACACTGATATACGGCATCATTTCTCCGCCCGACATCAATCCTTTCAAAAACGGATTTCCATCCGCCATAATCATCGTTTTAGTAACGCCCATTCGCCCGAAGAATTCTTCGTATGGAATGCGTGTATCACCGGCAACGTATTTATCCAAAAACGCTCCGACTTCAGGATAAGTAAGCTCTGTGATTTTCGCGAATAATTCCTCGTCTTTAAACGGTCTTTTACTTCCGTATTCATTTGATAAATCGTGCATTAAGTCCAGAATTCCTTTCTGTCCGTTGCTCTTTTCACGAATGATAATATCGATACACATCGCAATGAGCGCGCCCTTTTGATACACATTCAGGTACTGATCTTTGTAATACGTTTCGAAAACGTTTTTACTCATTACCGTGAAACTCATAGAGTCGTTCATCTGCATAGAGTTGGCAATTTTCTCCGACATGCGTTTGTAGAAATCATTCTCGTCGATCAATCCTTCGGTCACCTGGAACAAGTTGGCGAAGTACTCGGTAACACCTTCGTACATCCATAAATGTTCTGACATTTCAGGTTCGTTGAAATCGAAGTAATGAATTTGCTCCGAATGAACAGTCAATGGTGTAACTATGTGGAAAAACTCGTGAGAAACCACGTCTTTCAAAATCTCTTCCATAGCTTCCAATTCCATTGATTCAGGTAAAACAACCGTTGTAGAAGTCGGGTGTTCCAAGGCTCCTGTACCTTTGGCATCTTTGATTTTGTCATCGGCCAGGTAGATCAATACCGCGTATTTTTTAGTCGCGTTGATAGAACCCAAAAAGTGTTTCTGGGCTTTCATCATTTTTTCCAGTCCCGGTGCAATCTGATCAACCTTGTATTTCCCTGATGGTGAATACAAACTGATGATGATTTCCATATCATCTACCATAAACGTGGCGTAGTTGGGTTTGGAATACATCAACGGCATTTCAACCAGGTTGGCGTAAGTCGGCATTTCGAATAAATCAACTGTTTTACTTGGGTTGAGATCAGTCATTGCTGAAACACCTTCCAATCCCTTAGGATGCATAACGGTTAATTTATACGGACTTTGCTCATAATCTTTGAAGTACCCGATAAATCCGTGGGTATTGAGCATGAAGTTTTTACCAGTATTGATGTTGGTTCCTGCCGGCGAAAAAATATCTTTTTTACCGAATCCTTCACCGATTTCCGTATCGTAGGTATCATTTACCAGGTATGTTACTTTGTTCAGTTTTGTGGCACCTTCGATTACAAAAGTATTCTCGTCTTTTTTAGAAACGGTAAGTGTTGCACCACTGGCATCAAAGGCTTTGAAATCCTCAATATAACGGCCGTAATTGTCTTCGGAGTATGTTCCCGGAACGGTTTTGGGAATATGAAAAGTAGCGGTGGACGTACTAAAAGTTGGTGTGAGCATCATCACTGAAACCTGGTCATTCTTTACTTTGGCGAGGTTGATGTTTACGTCAAATGCAGCACTTGGAGCGATTTTTTCCGCATTGGAATTAAAGCTGACCAATAAACTTGCAAATGCCAGGCTATAAAGTGTTTTTTTCATGTTATTCGGTTTACTGTTATTCGCTTTATCTTGAAAGCGGGTTGTTTTTGTTGTTAGACCGTTTACTGATTCTTTTTGTTACAAAAAACGGCATAAATGTTTTGTTCTACTAAAATATAGTATGGATGGTTACATCGCACTGTTTTATGGGATAATGTTAGTTTAAATGAATGACACCGGGTTGTCAGAATCTTCTGATTTGGTTGTTTGCAGGATAAACGAGCATTTCACGTGATGGACGGACGAAATCACCCTGTCTGCTGCGCACCCTGTTGCGCGTTATTAGCTGAAACACCAACTATTTCCAACACTTTCGTGCGAATGGATTGCGTGTCGAAACCACATTGGATGTGCAATTCTTCCACCGTTCCATGATGAATGTATGCATCTGGAATTCCCAAACGCACCACTTTTGCACTGTAATTGTGGTCTGCCATGAACTCAATCACTGCAGAACCGAAACCGCCCATTACAGCGCCATCTTCAATGGTAATGATTTTATCAAATTTCGAAAACACTTCGTGTAGCATCAATTCGTCGATCGGTTTGGCGAAACGCATGTCGTAATGAGCAGCCGAAACGCCGTCTTCTTTCAGTAACGTTACTGCGTCTTGGGCGAAATTTCCAACATGTCCAATGGTCAGAATGGCTATATTTTCTCCGCTTGTCAACTTACGGCCGGTTCCCACTTTCATGGCTTTCATGGCTGTTTTCCACTCTGTCATCACACCATTTCCGCGCGGATAACGAATGGAAAAAGGACCGTGATTTTCGGCCTGCGCGGTAAACATCATGTTGCGCAATTCGGCTTCGTTCATCGGTGCGGCCACAATCATATTCGGAATGGAACGCATGTAGGCGATGTCATAAGCACCATGATGCGTAGCACCATCAGCGCCTACCAAACCACCGCGATCCAAACAGAAAACAACATGCAGGTTTTGCAACGCAACGTCGTGAATTACCTGGTCGTAAGCGCGTTGCATGAATGACGAATAAATATTACAGTAAGGAATCAATCCTTGGGTAGCCAGTCCGGCTGAGAACGTCACGGCATGCTGTTCGGCAATTCCTACATCGAACGCGCGATCGGGCATGGCTTCCATCATAAATGTGAGCGAGCAGCCCGAAGGCATAGCCGGCGTTACACCCATGATTTTATCGTTTTCTTCCGCCAATTCAACAATCGTATGTCCGAAAACATCCTGGTATTTAGGCGGCTGTGGCGATTTTGGCAATACTTTAATGATTTCACCTGTGTCTTTGTTAAACACACCCGGCGCGTGCCATTTGGTCGGATTTCCTTCTTCAGAAAATTTGTAACCGGCTCCTTTTCGCGTAATACAATGTAAAATTTTAGGGCCGGGAATATCTTTTAGATCTTCGAGTACTTTGGCCAAACCGATGGCATCGTGTCCGTCGACCGGACCGAAATAACGGAAGTTCAGTGATTCGAAGAAATTACTTTGTTTCAGCAATGAACCCTTGAGTGCGTTGGAAATCTTGGAAGCGATTGTTTGAGCATCCGGACCGAATTTGCTCACTTTTCCGAGCAATTTCCACACTTCGTCTTTTACCTTGTTGTAAGTATGCGAGGTGGTGATATCGGTGAGGTATTCTTTCAGCGCGCCCACGTTCGGGTCGATGGACATGCAATTGTCGTTGAGAACTACTAACAGATTGGCGTCTTTTTCAAATCCTGCGTGGTTCAAGCCTTCAAACGCCAAACCGGCTGTCATGGCGCCATCACCGATTACGGCAATGTGCTGACGGTCTTTTTCGCCTTTGTAACGATTGGCGACAGCCATTCCCAAAGCTGCGGAAATAGAAGTAGACGAGTGGCCAACACCAAACGTATCGTATTCGCTTTCACTGCGTTTCGGAAAACCGGAGATTCCACCTTTGGTGCGATTGGTATGAAACAATTCGCGGCGACCGGTAAGGATTTTGTGTCCGTAAGCCTGGTGGCCAACGTCCCAAACCAATTGGTCGTAAGGCGTGTTGAAAACGTAATGCAACGCAACGGTCAGTTCCACTACTCCGAGACTGGCACCGAAGTGCGAATTCCCGATCTCGGAAATGACATCTACAATATACTGGCGCAATTCGTCGGAAACCTGTGGCAGGTCATCGATACTCACTTGATCTCTAAGATCTTGTGGAATATGGATGTTTTCGAGTAATGGGCCAGCCTTGTATGGATGCATAAACACGTTTTAACAAGCAAAGTTACTTCTTCGCTCAGTGGATAACAAACAAACGGTCGGTTTATTTTACCGGAATTGTTAAAGAATGTGAGGTATTTCGACTACACTTCGTTTCGCTCAATACAGGGAGCAGGAAAATTCAGGTTTCCGGTTAATCCGATTAAAAAGAACCAAGGAGGGTGAAATTCGCAGCGGTGTAATAGCGGTGCTTTGTCTTTTACTTAGCTATCCCTCCTTGTTCCCTTTAATCATTTGGTTTCCTTATTTCACCAATGTCGTTACAACTACTCTAAACCCAATCGTTGGTTTTGCATCCGTTACTCCAGAATAAGTGTCTTCTGCCAGGAGTTTGATCTCTTCATCCGTACTGGTCCAGTTTCCGCCGGCAGTTCCCGGATTTGTGCGGTCGGAGTTGCTATTGTAAACCATTTCCGATACGTTTCCGCTCAAGCAAAATAATCCGAACTCCGAAGGTTTGTAAGAAGTGACTTTGGCGGTACAAAAAGCGCCATCGACCATAAAATTACCGGGAAGCGGTTTGAAATTCGCCAGGTAACAACCTTCTGCATTTCTGACTTCGTTTCCGTTCCACGGGTAAGGTGTTTGTTTTCCTTCGGCAGTGGCGGCAAATACCCATTCGGTCCGCGATGGAATGCGGATATCATTGATCAAACTCTGTCCCTTTTTGGTAGCTGCTTTGTTGTATTCTTCGGTGAGCCATTTGCAATATAATTCAGCTCCGGCACGCGAAATATTCACGACAGGATATTTGTTGTAGGCTTCGTGCGAAAAGTAATTTTCCTCGTAAGGTTTCATACCTCCGCCATAGATAGCGGCCCATTGCGCCTGATCGGGTTTGGCAATCAGGAAATCATCTTTTCGGCCCTGAATTAATAAATCGAACAGAAATGTGCGGTATTCCAGGTTGGTGACTTCGGTGGTTTGCATGTAAAATGACTGCACGGAAACCTGTTTTCCTGCATAATCAAACGTCCCGGTTGGAATATAGGCATAGGATTTCTTGTCGAATTTAGAAAGCGCTTTTAACATGCTTTTCTTCTGTTTGTTGGTGGCGGAAATTTCTTCTTCGGTTAGTTTCGGGAAGATGTATTCATCCGTATCGTCCTGCTTTTTTTGCGAAACAGAAATATTGTCTGTTTCCGGTAAAGCGCGATTCACAAGCGGAAGTGTTGGCAAATTGGCGTACAAGCCGTTTTCATAACCGCTTAGAAATACCTGCGATCCCGGTTTGGAAACAGGGTTGTCAGAAGCGGGTTGATGATCTGAAATCTGATCGTCAGAAACGGGGTCATCTGTTGCGATTTGAGTTGGTTCCGCAACCGTCTTTTCGGTTGATGAAATTGGTTTTTGTGTCGTTTCATCCGTTGAGCTGATGAAAATTGTAAGAACGATGGTGCTGAGTAGAGTAAACATAATGATCCATTTTTTGAAGGTGAAAAAATGGCGCAGTCGTGTGGCGATCGACGGGTTTGGAACCGTGCCGATGCCTTTCAGGAACTGCGCTTTTGTTTCGTTAAAAGAAACCACAGGTTCCTGTTGACAGGCCTTCGCAAATAAATCGTCTAAAATCGGTTGCTTATCCATGATCGGGTTCTCCTGTTTTTAGGGATGATTCGAACGTCAGTATTTCGGCGAGTTTTGCACGTCCACGTTTCAGGCGTTGTTTCACGGCATCTTCGGATGCGTTGTGCATTTCGGCAATTTCACGAATGCTAAAACCTGCTATCTCGAATAGAATGATGCTTTCCTGCTGTTCGTTGGGCAAAAGTGCCAGTGCCTGGTGCAAAAAATGAATTTCCGTATCCAGCGAAGTTGCATTACCATGATTGGCGATCAGCAACGCATGTTCTTCTTTGTTCAAATAATCTTCCTGCTTCTTTTTACTGTTGTTGGCTAAAATGCGAATACTGATGCCGATGATAAAGGAAAGAAATGCAGCTTCCGATCGCAATGAATCGAACTTTTCAAACGCCACCAAAAGGGTCTCGTTCATCAAGTCGCGAAATTCCATTTTCCCATACACACGCGCCCTGCAGAAGCGTTCGAACCGATTGTGAACCGGTTCGTAAAGTGACAGAAATCGATCTTGTTTGGAAACAGGCATTCTTCTTATTCGGATGAGTATTCAACCTGTAAGTGTAACAACTTCAGGAAAAGTGACAAAGGATCACGATTTATTTTATAATAACATAAAATCACTACAAAGGCACAACGCTTTCGCCGAAGCTTATGCTTACGCCATAGCTTCAGCATAGGCGCATAGCGAAGGAGCAAAGTTTTTTTGATGAACGAGGCTTGTTAAGGACACAAAGGTATTCTACCAAAATCTCCTTTGTGGCCTTTATAAAACGCGGAATTTGTCCTTTTTCTTTGTGCCTTTGTGTTGAAAAAATTCTGTGGTTGGTTTAGAATACATACCCAATCCCGAACAACATCCCGAATGCATTGATCCCGAGAGAATAACTGCTTCCGATGTACAACACCATATCTTCATTTCTTACGAAACGGAAACGGCCTGCAACTATAGGTGCGAAGCGCAATGATTTATTTTGGTCGATGAGTAAACTCGCTAACGGTCCGGCCTCGAACTCAATGGCCGATTTTTTCCCTATCGTGAGTCTGAAAGCGCGGTATTGAAGTCCTACACCAAATGTCGGCGAAGCCCGTTTGGAAACCAGTTCACCATTAATAATGTATTGCCTGCTTTCGGTTGGCAGATTAAAGAAAACGGGAATTCTGAATTTTTTATCCGGACGCAATTCCGCAAAGAACAACTTGGCATTGGTGGGAACAATCACGGCTTCTTCCGTTTGGATGTCCTGCAGTTTGGAATCGGACACAAACAAAAGCGTTTGCCCGAGGCTGAGTTCGAAATAGTGTTTGTTTTTTTTTGTTGAATCGGCTTTCACCAAAACTAAGGTGTCCTGGGAAAACAATGGGCCCGAAATCATCATTAACAGAATGAATGACAGTGCAGTAGGTAAAGGGGTTTGGTTTTTCATACTGTTAAAAGTAGGAAAAATATTAAGGAAGAGTTAGTTGAAATTTCAGTGAATGGATTTTTCCGTAACCAGTCTAAGCCTGACACGGTATTGGGAAATTTTGACACTCAAATTTTTCCGTAATATTGCGGGATTACTGAATTTAAAACACTGTAAATCAATTTTGTACAATCAAACCATATCCCAACCCGCCACAAAAATCGGCTTGGAATTCAATTCATCCAGCTTGAGCCAGTTTTTGCGTAATACTACCACATCTACCGGTGTTTGAGAAGTCAGTTTGTGCAGCACTCCCCAATTGACGCAGTGCCTGGCTTCACGCCACAACGATTCTCTCCGGTCGATCCACCACAATAAAACGTGTTGATTTTCCTGCTCGAGAATGCCTTCAAAAAAGCAGCTTAGCAGATTCGGATCATTGCTTTGAACACATACTGATTCCGGCACGATGAAGCGATGATTTTTCGGTTGGATAATCTTACGTAAACCTGGAATGAAGGGAACTACTTTGGTGAGAAAACCACCCAACGCTCCGGGTAAACGTTCAATCACCCAATGTGCTTGAGTGATCTTGGCAAACGCAACCAGTTCATTGCTTTCGTTGAACATACCATAATACAACGGATTTTCACAATGTTCCGGAACAAAATAGGCGTGACATTTTTGCACCTGCTGTAGTTTCGCGGCAATCAATTCTTCATCGGTTAATTTACGCACCGATGCCTGAGCTTTTGGTTTTACGCGACTGAAGGTTTGTGTGACCAATTGCGCTTCGGTACGAAAACCAAACTGCTCGGCCATCCATTTGCTGCGTTCGTTTTTCGGGTCGATGTAAGCGTATAATGTTTCAGGAGCTTCGCCATATTTACCATCGAATACATCCTGGTAAAAGCTGGCAACTTCCTGTTTCAGGCGTGAACGTGCACGATCAGCATGCTGGCCGTTTTTAGACGCCTGTTTCTGCCCGGAAAAGGCGAAATAACGTACATACCAATGTTTTTTCCGGCGGCAGAACGTTACGTTTCCCTGCACTTTTCCATCTCTTTCCACCGACAAAAACAAGGGATCTTCTGCCTCAGAAATGCGTTGTTCAGTATCCAAATGACGGTATCGGGCACCATTGGTACCGAGCGTTGTTTGGGTCAACAGTTCCAATAGCGCCGGGGTTGCTTCATAGCGAATCGTAAATCTTGACGAAAGAGACATTTCAGTAAGCGTTTAATACTATTTGTTCGGCATCTGCGGGTGTCAGTGACTGGTGTTCTCCCAATCCTGTCCAGTTTCGCTCTTCAAAACGCTGGCGGATAATGGCCGCTGTTTCTTCATGATAGGGCGTATAATCAGAAATGTGCGTTGCCACGCCTAATGCTTTGAAAAACTGCTCCGTTTCAATAATGGCCAATTGTGCCACTTCGTCATCGGTACCGGTTTTGTGCCAAACCCTTCGGCCGTATTGGGCCAGTTTCTCTTTTTTCTGTTCGAATTGATGTTCGTACAAACGTGGAGCAATAATGGCGAGTGTCTGAGCGTGATCGATACCATGCAAAGCTGTTAATTCATGGCCGATCATGTGCGTTGCCCAATCCGTAGTTACTCCGCAGCGAAGCAAACCATTCAGTGCCTGATTGGCGCACCACATTAGGTTGGATGCCAGTTTATAATCGGCCGGGTCTTCTACAACAGCCTGACCGATTTCCAGTAAAGTCGATAAAATCCCCTCAGCGTAGCGTTCCTGCAATAAATTGTCAGAAGGAAACGTGAGGTATTGTTCCATGGTATGCATAAATGCATCGATGACACCATTGGCCACTTGTCGTTTGGGTAAAGTTGCCACGAAAGTCGGATCCATGATCGCAAATTTCGGAAAGAACAACGGTCCGCCCATCGTACGTTTTTCTTTTAGCGAAGCACGGCTGATCACCGCGCCTGAGTTCGATTCCGAACCTGTAGCAGGCAATGTAAGAATACAACCGAAAGGAACAGCTTCGGTGAATACTTTCCCGGGTTCGCGCAGCAACACTTCCCACGGATCGCCGGCATAATTGACTGCTCCGGAAATAAATTTTACACCGTCGATGACCGAACCACCGCCAACCGCCAGTAAAAACCCGATGTTGTGCTCGCGGATATATTCTACGGCTTTCATCAGCGTATCAAATTCCGGGTTGGCTTCAATTCCTTTGAATAAATGAATGTCAAACGCCGA
This sequence comes from Candidatus Fluviicola riflensis, assembly GCA_002243285.1. Classification (GTDB taxonomy): domain Bacteria; phylum Bacteroidota; class Bacteroidia; order Flavobacteriales_D; family Crocinitomicaceae; genus Fluviicola; species Fluviicola riflensis. The sequence goes on from CP022585.1 coordinate 117,439, forward strand.
AAGTTTGCCTTTCAACTGATCTAAAAACCCTGAGCGTTCAATTGAGCCGCCACCATAGATTATCAGTACCGATTTACCGCTGTAATGTTTGGTAATCAGCTCCGGAACACGATGCATTTGGTTTTTTCCAAACACAATAGTGGTGGGCGTTGTAATCTCAAAATTATCCATAGCGAAAGTATCAGACAAAAATACGGAACAATTGAAACTTCACCTATTATTTGGCTTTTTTTGGTAGCGTTATTCTAATTCCTGAACCAAGGTTAAATGCAAATGAGAGATGACAATCTTCCCTGGGAAGAATTGTTTGAATTTCGCACTAATCGGTTTGTTTCTTACACCTGATTCCAGGTATGGCGATGGTACTTTTGTATCCGCCTCAGGCAAGAACTAAAAATCAATATCATGAAGTATAATTTATATGGGAACACCGGCCTCGTTGTGTCGGAATTGTGTTTGGGCACCATGACTTTCGGTGGTGAAGGAATATGGAAAGCCATTGGCATGTTGCAACAGGCTGAGGTCAATCAAATCGTGAAAAGCGCTGTTGATGCGGGAATTAATTTCATCGATACCGCCAATATTTACTCGTATGGCGAATCGGAACGTTTGCTTGGAAATGCCATTCGGGAATTGGGATTAGATCGAAACGAACTCATTATTGCCAGTAAAGTAAGAGGTAGAATGGGGGAAGGACAAAACAATGCCGGACTTTCCAGGCTGCATATTTTTCAATCGGTCGAAGCCAGTTTACGTCGCCTTCAAATGGATTATCTGGACATTTTGTATGTGCATGGAGTAGATCCACTCACTCCAGTAGAGCAAACAATGCGGGCGCTCAACGACTTGGTGGTGGCTGGAAAAGTACGTTACATTGCTGTTTGCAACTGGCCCGCCTGGATGGTGATGAAAGCACAGGGAATTGCCCGGCTAAATGGCTGGCACACATTTGAAGGGTTGCAGTATTTTTATTCGGTTGGCGGACGCGATATTGAACGCGAAATCTTACCGATGGCAAAAGACCAAAACCTGGCAGTGATGCCTTGGAGTCCGCTGGCAGGCGGATTTTTCTCCGGAAAATACACGCGCGACGAAGCAACGGGTCAAAATCGCAGAGACAATTTCGACTTTCCTCCAATCAACAAAGACAAAGGTTATGATATCATTGATATTCTGCGCGAAATCAGCGAAATCCACCAAACGACAGTCGCCCAGGTTTCGTTAGCTTGGATTCGTCTGCAGCAAGGTGTTACGAGTACGATCATCGGCGCAAAAACAGTGCAGCAACTCCTGGATAATTGTGCTTCAGTAAACCTTGAGTTGTCGACAGAGGAATTGAGTAGAATAGATGCAGCAAGCGCATTGTCAAGTGAATACCCGGGTTGGATGGTCGAACGACAAGTAACAGATCGCACCCTTAATCAGAAGAAATAGAAAACGGACTAAAATCAAACTATATGCAACTCAAATCACTTTGCATGTAGTTTGATTTTTGTATTTTTCAACTCGTATGTCAACAACGCGAGATTCGATACAACCCAATAGAAATGCACCGATGTTGCAACGCGATTTCGGGCAATTTAATGCTATTCGCATCAGGGATCTTCCCAAAATGGCGGGTGGACCTGTTACCTATAACCGCCGCGATTATTACAAAATCAGTTTGTACCAGGGAAACAGTATTTACCATTACGCTGATAAAAGTTTGGAGATTTCCGGTACAAACCTGCTGTTTTTCAGCCCGAAAGTTCCGTATACACTTGAGAAAGTCTCCGGTGAAAACAATGGTTGTTTCTGTATTTTCACTGAAGCCTTTTTCCGCGATCAACCGTTGGCGAACCTTGGTGAGCTACCTATGTTTAAACCGGGTGGAAAATCGTTTTATACACTCGATGTCGAACAGGAAGCACACCTGGAATTGATTTTCGAAAAAATACTTACAGAAGCAGGTTCCGACTATTTGTACAAATATGATCTGATTCGTGCGCTTGTAAGCGAGCTGATTCATTTTGCACTCAAATTGCAACCTTCGGAAAATGTGTATAAACATCCCGATTCCAATTCCCGCTTAACGTCTGTTTTCACCGAATTACTCGAGCGGCAATTTCCAATCGAATCTACTCAGCAGCGGCTCGAAATGCGTTCGGCTAGCGATTATGCCGGGCAACTTTCGGTACACGTTAATCATCTGAATCGGGCCATTAGGGAAACAACCGGGAAAACCACAACCTATCGGATTTCTGAGCGTATGATCAAAGAAGCCAAAGCTTTGCTCAAACACACCGGTTGGAACGTTGCTGAAATAGCCTATTGTTTGGGATTTGAAGAACCGGCACACTTCCATCATTTTTTTAAAAAACAAACCGGTATTACGCCATCTGCTTTTCGGGCAAGTTAGCCGTTTCATTCATCCATTTCGGAATGCGACTTCGTTTCCCGCATCAGCACATAAACGAGCAGCGAGATCACCACACATCCTGTAATATACCAGTAAAACCAGGCTTCATGTCCGATATCTTTGAGCCAAAGCGCAATATATTCGGCACTTCCGCCAAAAACAGCAACAGTGACCGCGTACGGAAACCCAACTCCCAGCGCACGGATTTCAGTTGGAAATAACTCCGCTTTCACAACGGCATTGATACTGGTATAACCACTCACGATTATCAGTGCGGCCAGCAGCAGGAAAAAGGCAGTCCAGACAGAGTTCGTATGACTGAGCGCTGTGAGTAACGGAACCGTAAACAGTGTTCCCAGGATTCCAAAACCAATGAGCAAGGGTTTCCGCCCGATTTTATCCGAAAGCGCTCCGAAAAAAGGTTGCAAACAGGCAAAAATCAGCAAACTGAAAAAAGACAAAAGTGTAGAAGTACTTTTTGATAAATGGACTGTATTCACAAGGAACTTTTGCATGTAAGTGGTGTATGTATAAAACGCAAGTGTTCCCCCGAGCGTCAGTCCGACTACGATCAAAACGGCACGCGGATGTTCCATCAATGTCCGCAGCGTTCCTTTCCGGCTTGTTTTTTCGGTTCTGTGTGCGTCGAATGCAGTGGTTTCTTGCATCGATTTCCGCAAATACAACGCCACCAGCGATAACAGTGCCCCGAAAATAAATGGCAATCGCCAGCCCCACGATTCCAAAGCGCTTTCGTTGAGAAAACGTTGAAGCAAAAGCTGAATCCCAAGCGCGATTAACTGACCGCCAATGAGTGTTACGTATTGAAAGCTGGCGTAAAAACCACGTCGGTTCGGTGTTGCCATCTCACTCAGATAAGTAGCCGAAACGCCGTATTCGCCACCAACGCTCAAGCCTTGAACCATTCGTGCGATTAGTAGAATAATCGGAGCGGCAATTCCAATGGTTTGATAAGTCGGTGTGACCGCGATCAACATTGATCCGAACGACATGATTAAAACCGACAACGTCATGGCGCGTTTTCGTCCCATTTTATCGGCAATGCTTCCAAAAAGCCATCCTCCGACAGGTCGCATCAGAAATCCGACCGCGAAAATACCTGCTGTATTCATCAACTGGGCAGTAGCGTTACTTTCCGGGAAAAACGAATGTGAAAAATAGAGCGCAAAGGCCGAATATGCATACCAATCGTACCATTCTACCAGATTTCCGATAGAGCCACTGATAATGGCTTTTAGTTGTTTCTCTGAGACGCTTTTCGTTTGTTGTTCCATTGATTTTCCAAAACTAAAAAAAGGGATGGATAAATCAGGGAAGAAGGTTTGTGAAAAGAGGGTGTGAATTTAATTCTCTGATTTCCAATATGTTTGAAACCTGGCTCATTCCTCATTTTGAACTATACCGGCATAAAAATAAAACCGTTCACAATATAGAATGTTAACAATTCAATTTTATGTTAATAATTGGAACTTTTTGCTCCTTCCCTTGTTAGTTAATTCTAGCACTTTCAAGTATATTTGCAGTCCTGTTTCTACCTTTAATGTAAGAGCAGGCGAACTTTAATATTTCAGGAAAAACATGAACTCATTTTCATCCCGTCACATTGGTCCCGATAACACTGAAAAAACAGCTATGCTTGCTGCAATCGGTGTGCAATCGGTGCAAGAGTTAATTGATAAAACCATTCCGGCTCACATACGTTTGGATGGTGAGTTGAACATTGATCCGGCGATGACCGAGCAGGAATACCTGCAGCACATTACCGTTTTAGGAATGCAAAATCAGGTATTTAAATCGTTTATCGGTTTGGGATACAATGAAACCATTACGCCTTCTGTTATTTTGCGGAATGTATTGGAAAATCCGGGATGGTACACAGCTTACACGCCTTACCAGGCTGAGATTTCACAAGGCCGTTTGGAAGCTTTGTTGAATTTCCAAACAATGGTGTTGGAACTCACCGGAATGGAAATTGCCAATGCATCGTTGCTCGATGAAGCAACAGCTGCTGCCGAAGCCATGATCATGTTTTACAACTCGCGTTCACGTCAGGAAGTAAAAGACAATCAAAATAAATTTTTCATAGCCGAAAGCGCTTTCCCGCAAACCATTGAAGTGGTATTGGGGCGCGCATTGAACCTGGGCATCGAATTGGTGCAGGGTGATGCGGCAACGTTTGTAAACGACGGAACGTATTTCGGTGCGGTGATTCAGTATCCTGATACAAAAGGTGCTATCACCGATGTGAAAGGATTTATTTCTCGTAACGAAGGTTTACGTGTAGCGGTAGCCGCGGATATTTTAGCGTTGGTAATCTTGCAATCACCGGGTTCACTTGGAGCCGATGTGGTATTCGGTTCGTCGCAGCGTTTCGGTGTACCAATGGGGGCTGGCGGTCCGCACGCAGCATTTTTTGCCGCGAAAGACGAGTACAAACGCACTATGCCGGGCCGTATCATCGGCGTGTCGAAAGATGCGGATGACAACCTTGCCTTGCGTATGGCGCTTCAAACACGTGAACAACACATCAAACGCGATAAAGCGACTTCCAATATTTGTACCGCTCAGGCTTTATTGGCGGTAATGGCAAGTATGTATGCTGTTTACCACGGACCTGCTCGCATGAAAGCAATCGCAGAGCACGTTCACTCATTGGCTGTAAAAACCGCAAAAGGATTAAAAGCTGCCGGAATCACGGTTGCTTCCGATTCGTTTTTCGATACCGTTTGGGTGAAAGGGGTGAATACTGCCAGCATTAAGGCAGCGGCCGAAGCCAAACAACTGAATTTCCGCATTATCAACGACAGTGAGCTCACCATCAGTTTCGGTGAACCGCATACAACTGCTGATGTTGCAACAATTTTGAGTGTTTTCGGCGCAAATACAACTGTTTCGGATGAGGTTGAAAGCACGATTGCTTCGACTTTATTACGCACCGATGCTGTATTTACACATCCTACCTTCAACCGTCATCATTCAGAATCGAAAATGATGCGTTACCTGAAGCGTTTGGAAAACAAAGATTTGTCGTTGGTGCACAGCATGATTCCGTTGGGTTCATGTACAATGAAACTAAACGCAGCTTCAGAATTAATTCCGATCACCAATCCGCAATTTGCGAATATGCACCCGTTTGCACCTGTAGCCCAGGCTGCCGGTTACCATGCGATGTTCCGTCAGTTGGAAAAGGATTTGTGTGAATCGACCGGATTTGCGGCGATGTCGTTACAACCGAATTCAGGCGCACAAGGCGAGTACGCCGGTTTGATGGTGATCAAAGCATACCATGAATCGCGCGGAGATAAACAACGTACCAAAATGATCATTCCTTCATCAGCTCACGGAACCAATCCTGCTTCGGCGGTAATGGCCGGTTTTGAAGTAGTGGTAACAGGTTGTGACGACAACGGAAACATCAACATCGATGAATTGCGCGAAGTGGCTACAGCGTTGAAAGACGAATTGGCCGGTTTGATGGTGACTTATCCGTCGACGCATGGTGTATATGAAGAAGGAATCCGTGAAATTACAACGATCATTCACGACAACGGAGGACAGGTTTACATGGACGGTGCCAACATGAACGCACAGGTCGGTTTGACCAATCCTGGAAATATCGGTGCGGATGTGTGTCACTTGAACTTACACAAAACATTTGCCATTCCTCACGGAGGTGGCGGACCCGGAATGGGCCCAATCGGTGTGGCAGCGCATTTAGCACCGTTCTTGCCGAGTAATCCTGTGGTTGCAGCGGGTGGCGACCAACCGATTCATGCGGTTTCTGCAGCACCTTACGGAAGTGCCTTGATTTTGTTGATCTCTTACGGATACATCAAAATGCTTGGAGCGAAAGGATTGCGTGAATCAACTGAAATGGCCATTTTGAATGCCAACTACATCGCCGCGAAATTGAAAGGTCACTACGATGTGTTGTATACGGGCAAAAACGGAACGGTTGCCCACGAAATGATTTTGGATTGCCGCGAGTTTAAGAAAAACGCCGACGTAGAAGTAGCCGATATGGCGAAACGTTTGATTGACTTTGGTTTCCACGCACCAACGGTATCATTCCCGGTAGCAGGAACGCTGATGATCGAACCGACCGAATCGGAAGACAAAGAAGAACTGGACCGTTTCATCGAAGCCATGATCAAAATCCGTCAGGAAATTCGTGAAATCGAAAACGGCCACGCCGATAAAGCCAACAATTTATTGAAAAATGCACCGCACACCGCAGATTGCATCATCAACAAAGACTGGAACTACCCGTATTCACCACAGGAAGCCGCTTATCCGGTTGCTTACCTCAAAGAATGGAAATACTGGGTACCTGTTCGCCGCGTTGACAATGCGTATGGCGACCGCAACCTGGTGTGCTCTTGCCCAAGTGTGGAGAGCTACATGCATGTGGAGGCATAAGCAATAAAAGAATAGAATTGAAGAAACCGTTCCGCCTTGAGTGGGACGGTTTTTTTGTTAATGCACGTTAATTACAAACCTGTTAAAGTGCAATTACCGTCTGGTAACACAAACAAGATTTTCACCTTCTAAAACCGGAATTATTTTTTTAATCACAATAAGTAAAGTAATTTCGCGATCAAATCAGTTAGATTCTACTATGAAACGAATTTTACAAGTCCTTACGGGAGTTTTACTTTCATTCAATTTACTGGCCCAATCTCCGGGAAATGCGCTTCAATTTGATGGAGCGGATGACAATGTTTCGGCAACTTTGCCTGCTTTGTTCAACGATTTGTCAACAACCGATTTTACCATGGAAGCGTGGGTTTATCCCCAGGCAGGCATTTTTAGCCGTATTATTTTTGCACAAAGCAGCACCTCTAGTTTTGCAGCGATGAGCACTGGTGGTACCACTAACATTTATTTCTACGTAGTAGAGAACGGTACTAATTACAGTGTGGCTACAACCTCCAATATGCCGCTTAATACCTGGACACATGTTGCCGCGCGTTGGACTACAGCGACAAATTCTGTAGAAGTATTTTTTAATGGTGTATTACAGGCAGGTATTGGTGGCGGAACATCTTCGACCGGACCAATCGATAACTTAAGTATAGGAACACGTCCTGGTGGAGCTCAGTATTTCCCCGGAGCCATTGATGAGGTGCGAATCTGGAGCGAAGCACGATCAAATTGTGAAATACTAGCTAACTATAACCGGTCAATGACAGGAACGGAAAGCAACCTTGTAGTGAATTATGATTTTAACCAGGGAACGGCAGCGGGGAACAATGCCGGAGTGACCACATTGCCTGACCTTGTTGCAGCAAATGATGGCACGCTGAATAATTTCACTCTCACCGGAGGAACTTCCAACTGGATCGCTTCGACAGCAACAATCAGCGTCTCAGGAGAAGCACCTGTTATTACGACAACAATTACAGAGGATGTGTGTAATAGTTACTTTTGGCCACAGACTAGTCAATTCTATCTGGCATCGGGTCAATATGCTGATACAATTACAGCTGTGAATGGCTGTGATTCTATTGTGGTGTTGGATTTGACTATTCGCACTTCCAGTGGCAGTACACAAACCGCTTCTGCATGTGAAAGTTATGTATGGACTGAAAATGGGATGACCTACACCACATCAGGGACTTATTACGATACATTGGTAAATGCAGTGGGCTGCGATTCCACCATTACACTCGATCTGACGATCAATATGCCAACCGCTTCCAGCTTTTCGACAACAGCATGTTACACTTATACGTGGGCGCAAAGCGGAATGACTTATCTAACTTCGGGTAATTACAATGATACCATTCCGAACGCGGTTGGTTGTGATTCCATTATCACGCTTAATCTCACCATTAATCAACCCACATCGTCAAGCATTTCGGAAAGCGCCTGCGGCAGTTATCCATGGGCGCAGAACGGAGTGACCTACATGGCTTCGGGAAGTTACAACGATACCATCCCAAATGCAAATGGTTGCGATTCGATCATCACGCTCAACTTAACGATTAATCCGGTAACATCTTCGAGCGAAACGGTAAGTGCCTGTGATAGCTATACCTGGACCGCTAACGGAATGAACTATACGGCTTCAGGCCAGTATTCTCATCCTATGTTGAGCAGTGCCGGTTGTGATTCCCTTGTTACGCTCGATCTTACAATCGTTCCGACACCAACAGCCAATGCAACAGATGATGGTTTGGGTACCTTGACGGGAAGTGGTGGTAGCCCGGTGCAATGGATCAACTGTACGACCAACACACCGGTCGCCGGAGCAACTTCCGCTACTTTTTCTCCAACAGTCAACGGAACTTATGCAATCGTAGTAGGAAATGGAATTGGTTGTTCCGATACTTCGGATTGTTTGATCGTGGATTATATTGGTTTGAATGAAAACAGTTCGCTTAACGCAATCATTTACCCGAATCCGGCAACAGATGAAGTGACAATTATTTTCGAAGGCTCATCTGCTGGTTTGATTGTTCGTGATGCGTTGGGCAAAATCGTTCAGACACAAACCATCCAAAACGGTGAAGCAATTTCATTGGCGGGAATACAAACAGGCGTTTATTTCTTTGAACTGACTACCGATCAAGGGAAAATGACAGAACAGGTAGTGAAACAATACTAGCAAAACAACATTTAATAGACTAACTATGAAACAATTACTTCTAACAATTACGGCCTCCGTCTTCTTATCGCTGATGGGCTCGGCGCAGGTATGTGATTTGTTCTTCTCGGAATACCTGGAAGGTTCATCGAACAACAAAGCCATCGAGGTTTATAATCCGCTAAACGTAACCGTAAATCTTACCGAATACAAAATGTACCGTTACAACAATGGTTCTCCAACACCTACCGACTCGTTATTTCCGCAGGGAACACTTGCTCCGGGAGCTGTGTATGTTGCAGGAAACCCATCGGCTATTGCAGCAATATTAAGTGTTTCTGATACCCTGCATACCATTACCTTCTTCAATGGTGATGATGTAATAGAATTGGTTCATATACCTACAGGAGCGTCACTTGACGTGATCGGGATCATCGGTAACGACCCGGGGACCAACTGGCCGGTTGGTGCTGGTGCAACCAGTGAATTCACCTTGGTACGCATGTTTTCGCATACCGATGGTGAAACAGATTGGTCAATCTCTGTGGGAGAATGGGATGTTTATGCCCAAAATACAGTTTCGTTTATTGGTTCACATTCCGGCGCTCCTTGCTGCGCGCCTACTGTTTCCAGCTTTTCGGCAACCGGTTGTTCAAGCTATGTGTGGGCTGAGAATGGAGAAACATATACAACATCCGGCAGTTATAATGATACATTGACGAATGTGAGCGGTTGTGATTCGATTATCACACTCAACCTTACAATCAACGTTCCGACAACATCAGGTTTGTCAGCAAGCGCCTGTGAAACATATACATGGTCAGAAAACAACATGACCTACACAGCTTCGGGAAATTACAATGATACATTGGTCAACGCAGCAGGTTGTGATTCGATTATCACACTCAATCTTACAATCAACGTTCCGACAGCATCAGGTTTGTCAGCTAGCGCCTGTGAAACGTATACATGGTCAGAAAACAACATGACCTACACAGCTTCTGGAAGTTACAATGATACATTGGTCAACGCAGCAGGTTGTGATTCGATTATCACACTCAATCTTACGATCAACGTTCCGACAACATCAGGTTTGTCAGCGAGCGCTTGTGAAACGTATACATGGTCAGAAAACAATATGACCTACACAGCTTCGGGAAATTACAATGATACATTGGTCAACGCAGCAGGTTGTGATTCGATCATCACGCTCAATTTAACAATTAATCAACCGGCGGCTTCGTTTGAAACCGTTTCGGCGTGTGACACTTATACCTGGAATTCTAATGGAATGACTTATACAAATTCAGGATGGTTTCTTGATACGCTGTCTACCGTTTCGGGCTGCGATTCCATTATCACGCTTGACCTGACAATTATTGCATCTCCGGTCGCCAATGCAACAGACGATAATGCAGGAACCTTAACAGGAAGCGGTGGCAGTCCGGTTCAATGGATCAATTGTGTTACAAATGCCGCCATTGCCGGAGCAACATCAGCAACTTTTTCTCCGGTTGCAAACGGAACCTATGCTATTATAGTGAGCAACGGAAGTTGTACCGATACTTCAAATTGTGTGGTGGTAGATTACATCGGTCTGGATGAAAACACACTGATCAATGCAAGTATTTCTCCGAATCCCGCAACAGACGAAGTGCAAATCACTTTTACCGGAACATCGGCATTATTGATCATCCGCGATGCGCAGGGTAAAATGATTCAAACCGAAAACATTGAAAACGGAGCAACCATTTCACTGGTAAACTTACAAACAGGAGTTTATTTCTTTGAACTCGTTACAGTACAAGGAAAAGCTACGAAACGTGTGGTGAAAAACTAATAACGTGAGTTCAGGATAAGAATTCCAGTCAGAATTCATAAAAGTGTTTGGATACAAGGCGAATTACTGAGGGATAGCGGGCTATCTCGAAGAAATTCAACGAAGTAGACGGATGCTTTTAGGCATAGCATTTTAATATGGTCACTTGAAAACACCAATCTTCTTCCTGAAAACCGCACTAACATATCCCGATATGTCACTGCGCTTCTCAGTCGAATCTCAGCATTTCCAAGCGATCTGACGAAATTCTTATCCCGAATTCACGTTAATAATTAAGCCCCATTCTAGAAATCCCTTGTTACCCTGGTGGCAAGGGATTTTTTGGCAATAGGCAACCATCTGAGTTTGAGTACTGTCTCTATAACAAATCATGTATCATGAAAAACTTACTACGAAACGGTCTACTGACCTTACTGATAGCGTTTGCCGGAGCACTTTCCTACGGACAGGGATTTGTTTTAACCGCGCTCAATACCCCCAACAACCAGCTTGCCGAATGTGACACGGTGGTCGACATCAACATCGCGGCAATGTCAGCACCTTTAACCAATGCCGATTTTAACATGGCGCTTTACGGTTCGTCGTTTCAATCTTCGCAGTTCACTACAACTGTCAATTGGGGAGATGGAAATACTACCACGCATGTAGGCGGAACTTCCAGTTCGGGAGTTGCTATTCCGTTTACACCACCAATTGAGCATTATTTTGCCAACAACGGAACCTATACGATTTATATCGTTGTGACGAATCCGCAGAATAACTCCTGGGCAGCTGATACCTTGTATTATACTAAGACAACGTGCAACACCTATTTATTCTCTAACGTTATCGTTGATTGTGACAACGACGGGAACACCGATTCTACTATTATAAACGGAATTCCGATCATCCTTTCCGAACCCGGAGGTATGTGGTATTCCGGTACACTGAACAACGGATCGATCAACTACAGCAACATATTAGAAGGAACCTACACCATTTCTGTTAGCCAGGCGTGGTTGAACCAAAACGGATATGTGGTTGAAAGTATTACACCGTCAATGATCGATGTTTCACCGAATATGTCAACGTTTACCTCACAAATCGTATTGAATTGTGATTCGATTCCAAATGCCGGCAATCTTTGCTTATATGGAATGGCATTTTGTGATGCGGATTCAAATGGTGTCTTTAACGCAGGTGAAACTCCTATTGTAAATGCTCCCGTTCAGATTATGAATGGTGGACAAACGATGACGGTATATACCAATTCCGGAGGATATTATTCTGTAAGTTATTCCGGAACCGTAGGATCACCAACAGTGATTTCTATCAATCCTAACTGGCTCGCTCAAAACGGCTATTCCATGAACAGCAATCCGTTTACTGTATTGGCTGCTGATTGTAACTCACAGCCGGTCGCCAATATTCCGATCAATTGCGGCGGTGGAAACAGTAATCCGTATCAATGTGTTTCTGTGATCGTTTTCTGTGATGCCAACGGAAACGGTGTTTTGAACGCAGGGGAAACACCACTGCAAAATGCACCTGTTACCTTATGGGGCCAGCAAAATCAAAGTGTCATTATTTATACCGATTCCAACGGATTTGCAATGTATTGTGGTAACAACTTCAGTTCACAGGCCGTTATTGCACAATTGAGTCAGGCTTGGTTGACACAGCACGGTTACACGATTTCGAATCCTGTACTTACCTTACTGGCTTCCGGCGGCCCAACGCCAAATCCGGGGTACTTTGCCGTGAATTGTGGTGGTGGTCAAAGCTTATGTGCCGACTTATGGACAACTGTTACGCCTTGGATCGGTTATTACCAAAATACCACAGCTTACATCAAGTTGAACTACGGAAATTACGGACCTGGAGCTCCGGGGCCATACACTCTGACATTGACATTTCCTGCCGGAGTAACAGTGAATACTTCATCACTCAATCCGGGCTATACCATTAATGGAAATACAATCACGTGGACATTGAATAGTGCTTCGACATCATTCAGCACCTATGATCTGATCACGTTCAACGTTCCTTTTGGTATTCCCAACGGAACGGTTCACCAATTTACGTCTACCATCACTCCAACAGGAAATGCGAGTGATTGCTGCACCAACAACAACAATGGTTGCCTGGTACAAATCGTTGGAAACAGTTACGACCCGAATGATAAAAACGTAGATCACGCAGAGCAAATTGCTCCTTCCGTTCAAGATGAACTAACCTATACCATTCGATTCCAGAACACAGGAACAGCGCCAGCACAGAACATTTATATTTTGGATACACTTAGCACAAACCTGGATTGGTCTACCTTCGAACTGATCGAAGTGTCACATGCTATGCACGTAGATGATTTGGGGAACGGCGTTATGCGATTCAACTTCCCGCAGATCTGGTTGCCGGACAGTACGGCAAACGAGCAGGAAAGTCATGGACATTTAGTGTATCGATTGAAAGAAAATGTCGCAAACACAGAAGGCACCGAAATCTTCAATACGGCTTATATTTTCTTTGACTGGAACGATCCGATCATCACCAACACGACTTACAACATCAACGCATCGTTGGGATTGAATGAAGAAACGTCTGTACAAAGCAGTGTTTACCCGAATCCGTTCCAGCAGGAGGTAACGATTCGAGCCAAATCGATGATCCGGGCAGTGAGCGTTTTGGACCTGTCAGGCAAACAATTGTTTACCCAAACAACCGATTCAAACGAGTTAAAACTTGATTTAAGCGCGTACTCAAGCGGAATCTATTTGTTAAACATCCAAACACAATCGGGCTTTGAAACGCACCGAATCGTGAAAAAATAAGAAACACACTCTCCAATATATACAAGAGGTCTTTCAGCAATGAAAGGCCTCTTGTTTTTTATGACAGTCTCACTAACCACTAGCTACTAATCACTAACCACTGGAATTCCACGGAATTCTTTTATTTTTATACCATGAAGACGTTTCTCCTGCGTATTTGTTCCGTGCTTATGCTGGTGTGTTTCCAGTATTCTGCAGCAATGGCTGTCAACGGTGACGAAGCGAGTCGTATAAAAGCATACCATCAGGAAAAAAACGGCACCAAAAAATTCTGGAAACTTTATCAGCTGGGTGAATATTACAGGTTGAACAACGTTGAAAAAGCCGATTCCATTCGTGATTATATCCTTTCAGCCAGTCGCCAGGAAAATGATTCGGCACGTTTGCAGGCGCTTGTATTCGACTTGAAAATAGATCAGCTTCGCGGGAACAGAATTGCTTATTACACCAAGATATTACAATTACAACCTTTTCTGAGCCGGTTGAAATCGCGGGTTTCCCAAGTGATGATTTATCAATACCTGGCTGATTATCACATTGCATACCGCGAATTTGAACAGGCACATTTATACCTCGATGAAGCGCTGGTGATTTCTAAAAAATTACGCTCCTATTCCTATAGCTGTACTGCCGAAACTTACCGGTTGACTGCTTTGCTGGAAATGGAGGAAAACGATAAGATAAACGCCCTGGACCATGTGGGCCAATCCATTCAATATGCACGTCGTTCTTCCGACAAAGCATTGCTGGCCGCGTGTTTCAACATGCAGGCAAAAGTGTACAACTATTTTGGACAGTTGGAATTGAGCGTTTCAAAAAACATGATTGCCTTAGAACTGGCAAAGGAAGCCAATGATTTTCCGAAAGTATCCAATTACCAGCGTGAACTCGGCGAGGTACAATACGCCATTTTCAATTACGATGATGCCGGGTATTATTTTTCTCAGTCCAAAGAAACCGCAGAACGGATTCACGATAAACGATTGGTTGGATTAGCAAAAACCGACCTGGGATTGTTGGCTTTTGCCCGCAAAGAATACCAGCGCGCCATTCAATTGCTCCGTGATGCTATCAAGACGCTTCAAAAATACAACGATGAAGACGGATTGGGTTTCGCACATATGCACCTGGGCAATGTGTACCGCGAAGATGGCAACTATGATGAAGCGCTGCGATACTACAACAAAGCGCTCGTTTATTTTGAATCATCTGCCAACAGAGCAGAAATCGCGTCGGTTTATCACTTGGTAGGAACTGTTTTCGAAAAACAGGGGAAATACGAAAATGCGCTTAATTACCTGAATCGTGCTGTGGAGATCCGTTCTCAATTCGGGTTTAAAGGAAGCGTTTATCCTTCTTACCGCGAAATTTCCGAAGTCTACAAGAAAACGGGCAATCTGAAACTGGCCAATTATTACCTCGAGCTCTATTCCAACTATTCGGACAGCGCCAGAATGGTTGAGGTAAGTGCCAGAATTGCTGAGATCTCGGAATTATACCGTGCAGAACAGCGCGAACGCCTCATTGCCATGCAGCAGGATTCCATCGAATTACAGCGCAAGGAAAAAGACCTGACTTCCGCTCAATTGGAAAACACTGAACTCCGCAGCAGTTTTCAAACCTATGTCATTATCGGGTTCATCTTATTGCTGATTCTGGCTGTTGTGATCTTTTACAATCAGTGGAAACAGCGAAACATCAAACAATTGCAGCGTGAGGCTGAAATGAGCCAAGTACTCCTGCGTTCACAAATGAACCCGCATTTTGTCTTCAATGCCATGTCGGTGATCCAAAGTTATATTTACGAAAACGACACCAAGAATTCCACTAAATTTTTGGTCAATTTCTCGAAACTGATGCGATTGATCCTTGAAAATTCCTCCAAAGAATTTATTCCCATTCTCACGGAAATCGACATTCTGACCAAATACCTCGAAACCCAGAAACTGCGTTTCGGTGACCGGTTCGAATACGAAGTGGCCATGGATGATTTGTTATTGGAAGAAGAATTGGTCATTCCTCCAATGATCACACAACCGTTCATTGAAAATGCCATTGAACACGGACAACTGCATACGATTGAAGGTGGTTTCATCCGGGTGAAATTCTCGAAAGTTTCCGATATGCTCAACGTGGTGATCGAAGACAACGGAATCGGGAGAAAGGGTGCCGAAAAGAATAAGAAAAGTGTGGAACACAAAAGCATGGCCATGAAAATCACCCAGGACCGGATTGATAACCTCAATTATAAGTACCGGATTCACGGGTCGTTAGAGATTAGTGATTACAATGAGGAAGAACAGACCGGAACCAAAGTTGTGATCTTTTTGCCCTATCGAACCGACACCCCAAAAGTGATTCCCGATTAAAAATCCGACAACCCGAAAAAGCAGTCACTTAAAACATTAATCGTATATTCGGGTTCGTATTAACAGTTTGCTAATTCCGATTTTCCGATGAAAAAGGCTCTTATTATTGATGATGAACAACGCACACGTGAGCTAATCGCTAAAATGATCGAATCTTTCGATATGGGTATCGAAGCCATACCGAAAGGTGAAAATGTTCAATCGGGATTAAAAGCGATAGCTGAGATCCAACCTGACTTAGTTTTTCTAGACATCCAAATGCCTGATGGAACCGGTTTTGATTTGTTGAAAGCGATTCCGGAAAAGAATTTCGAAGTTATTTTCATTACCGCTCACGAAGAGTTTGCAATCAAAGCCATCAAATTTTCCGCCCTGGATTATATTTTAAAACCCGTTGATCCGGATGAATTACGTGCTGCCTTAGAGCGTGCGCTGGAAGCTATGGGAAGCGAAAAGCAGGAGCCGCAATTTGAGGCATTGCAACACAACATCCAACCGAATCAGAAACGCAGATTAGTGCTAAAAACACAGGAAAGTGTCCATGTAGTGGAACTAGACCATATTATACGTTGTGAAGCAGATCGCAATTATACCTCGTTTTACCTCACCGAAGGCAAGAAAATCCTGGTGTCGCGTACCTTGAAAGACTATGAAACATTGTTGGCCGGACATAATTTTCTTCGGGTTCAACAATCTCACCTGGTAAACCTCAATTTTGTGGAACGATACGACAAAGGAAACGGTGGCGCTGTGGTCATGAAAGACGGCTCTGAAGTGCCTCTTTCACCAGCAAAACGTGATATTTTCTTTCAAATTTTAGAAAACTTGTGAAACCCGTTCAGTCATTGTGACAGAATATTCATCCAAATACTCGGTTTATTCATTCGTCGATGCTTTATTTCGGTTCATCTATATCTTAGTAATGGAAATAAGGAGAAATGGAATCAGGTTGTTTTCTAAGTTAGGTTAAAGTTGAAAACGGGAAACACTGCATTGGAGAGGCAGTTTTTTCATTTTCTAGTTTTATTGAAGAGTATACAGTTCTATCTATCCGTTAAGACTTTGGCAAAAGCCGCAAGGACCTTAGAAACAACCTGATTTTCATTATTAAAATGGGCTACTTTACACGATACACAAACTAAAACACTACTAAACCAATGAGGTTTCATGTAAATGAGACCTTTTTGTTTTTTTAGCTGTTTATAGGCAGACTGAACCGGAATTAAAAACGAACTCAGGTTTTAACAGTTGATCGTTTATATTTTTTTAATATCATTGGTCGAAATCCCTTACCGCGATTCAGCAATTCGTTTATTTTTGCCTCAAATTAACATTTATGAACACCGATGAATTTGAGCTCGTAGAAAAAGAGCAGGTTGCAAGCTATCATTTCCCTTTGGAAGAAATTCTAAAGAGCGAAAAAGAAATGGCTGCGCGGAAGGAAGCAATTGAACGTGCAAATTCACTTGGAAATTTGGAACATTACAAAGTAAAGATTTACTTTGCTGACGAAGTAAGTAAAAAACGAATCGATACAACTATTTGGGGAGTTACCGATCGTGCTATCCTACTGAAACAAAATGTAGTTTTGCCAATACACCGCATTATCAAATTAGAAATATAACTGGCGCATGTCTAAGAAAAGATCAATTATCAGCTATGAAAAGCTGAACATCGAGCAGAAAAAGCAATTACTGATGGCTTTCCCTGACGGATTTGCAGGCTCAATGACAAAAATGACCAATCCGATAACAGGCGAGATCTACGATTCGTTGCTTTGGGAAACGGAAGAAATCATTTACCTGGTAAAATTGCCTAAACAAACCGTAAAATCTCCTTCCGTAGAAGACGATGAGGATGATTTTGAGGAAGAAGAAGACTTCGACAAATTTGACGGAAAAGGTGACGAGGAAGATGACTCGACCAATGATGATGAAGAAGATACATACGGCGACGATCCCGCAGACGCTGTTGCAGACGAAGAAGAAGATTAAACCGACATATAATTTAAAAAAATGTAAGAGCGCTCCAATTTCAGGAGCGCTTTTTTATTGGAAAAAAGGGTTTCAATGCTCGTTTTGTGTAATTTCCCCCTTGAAATACAAAACTGGTGGAAGATACGTTACTGCGCGAATTACTCATAGATTCAAGGATACTCACCCTTCCTAAAAACGAGTTCCTGGTAAAGGAAGGCGTTGTGGACCAGCAAATTTATTATATTGAAAGTGGTGCGGTACGTGTATTTCTGCAAACCGAATTTGAAGAATTAACGATCCGGTTCGGGTACAAAGATTCGTTTATCACGTCGCTTTCATCATTTGTAAACGGAACGCCTTCCGAATTTTATATTCAGGCAATTCGTGGAACACAATTGCGCGCTATTTCCAAACAGCAATTTCAAGCGGCTATTGATACCGACATCCGATATTTACAGCTCTACAATGCTATTTTGGAAGGATTGGTGATTCAGCAACTGGAACGTGAAGTCGATTTACTGACCGCTTCACCCACCGAGCGATTGCAACGCGTCTTGCAACGCAGTCCGCAGTTGTTCCAGGAAATTCCGTCAAAGTACATCGCGTCGTACCTGCGCATGACGCCCGAAACATTGAGCCGTGTGCGGAAAATTAACGGTTAAAATCCTGATAATTAATTCAATAAACTGACTTTGATCGCAAGTTCCCAATATTGGGAACAGGATCGGAAGTTCGGGATATTACGAACCGGTTCGTAATATCCCGAACTTGGGTGTTTTTCCTAAAATCTATAGAAAACGGGACAATCAACGCAAATCACCCACATGGAATTCTTGATTTCAATCAATGTTTTTGGCAACCGAAGCACCGAATTTTGTCGTGTACTTTAAAACAGAAAGCGATGAAATTGAATACAGATGAATTATTGACCGAGCTGGTCAACCGATCCAAAGAATCACATACAACCATTTCCGGATACCGTTCGCTCGATGAAGAAATCCTGAACCGAAAACCAACTGCCGAGAGCTGGAGCAAGCTTGAATGCCTGGAACATTTGAATTTGTACGGAGATTTTTATTTGCCAGAAATCGAGCGAAGCCTGCTGCAAGCCAAACGGACTTCTCAACCAGTTTTTAAGCCGGGTGTTTTCGGAGGTTATTTTACAAAACTCATGCAGGCCAAACCGGATGGCAGTATCAAAAAAATGAAATCACCGGCTGACAAGAATCCGGCACATTCCAATTTGTCGGTGACAACAATCGAACGGTTTTTAAAGCAACAGGAGCAATTGTTACGATTACTGGAAATGGCCAAACACGTTGATCTGACGCATACGAAAACGTCTATTTCCATTTCCAAAATGATCAAATTACGATTGGGAGATACGCTGCGGTTTTATGTGTATCATATTGAACGGCATATACTGCAGGCAGAAAGGATATAACCAAAACAAAGTGGGTGCGCGATTTATCGTGCACCCACTTTGTATATATTAAGATTTTAAAGAATCAGTCGTTCAATTTCAACACCGCCATAAATGCCTCTTGCGGCACTTCTACACGGCCAATCTGGCGCATCCGTTTCTTTCCTTCTTTTTGCTTTTCGAGCAATTTTCGTTTACGGCTGATGTCACCACCATAACATTTCGCGGTAACGTCTTTACGCAACGCTTTGATCGTTTCACGGGCAATAACTTTCGCACCAATGGCAGCCTGGATTGGAATTTCGAATTGCTGACGCGGGATCAGTTCCTTCAGTTTGATGCAGATTTTCTTTCCTAAGTCATAAGCATTGCTGCGGTGAACCAAGGCAGAAAGTGCATCCAGAATTTCACCGTTCAGCATCAAATCCATTTTGATCAAATCAGATGCTTTGTAACCGATCGGGTGGTAGTCAAACGAAGCATAACCACGCGACACCGATTTCAAACGGTCGTAGAAGTCGAAAACGATCTCGGCCAATGGCATCTCGAAGGTGATTTCAACACGATCCTGCGTCAGATAAACCTGATTTTTCAATTCACCACGCTTTTCGATACACAAAGTCATAATCTGACCAATGTATTCGGATTTGGTAATCACCTGCGCTTTGATATACGGTTCTTCAATGCGATCAACGCCAGAAGGATCAGGTAATTCCGAAGGATTATTCACCGTAAAGGATTTCTCCGGATCTTTTCGCATATAGCAGTAATACGACACGTTGGGAACAGTGGTAATCACCGTCATGTTGAACTCGCGCTCTAAACGTTCCTGGATAATTTCCATGTGTAGCATTCCCAGGAAACCGCAGCGGAAACCAAAGCCAAGAGCAGCCGAAGATTCCGGTTCAAACACCAATGACGAGTCATTGAGCTGCAGTTTTTCCATGGAATAACGCAACTCTTCATAATCGTCCGTATCAACCGGGTAAATACCAGCAAATACCATCGGTTTCACGTCTTCGAAACCTTTGATAGCGGCTTCACACGGATTATTTGCCAACGTAATGGTATCACCCACTTTCACCTCGTTGGCTTGTTTAATTCCTGAAATAATATAACCAACATCACCGGCGCGTACTTCTTTCCGTGGACTTAAATCCATTTTCAGGATCCCGACCTCATCAGCGTTGTACTCGCGGCCTGTGTTGAAGAATTTTACTTTATCGCCCTTGCGTACTACTCCGTTTCTCACGCGGTAGTAAGCAATAATTCCGCGAAACGGATTAAATACCGAATCAAAGATCATGGCCTGAAGCGGAGCACTTTCGTCACCTTTCGGAGAAGGAATGCGCTCAATTACGGCTTTCAGAATATCCAAAACGCCCAGCCCGGTTTTCCCCGAAGCAGGAATCACATCAGCCGGATCACAGCCGATCAATTCAACAATCTGGTCGGTTACTTCCTCAGGCATCGCCCCGGGAAGGTCCATTTTATTAAGGATCGGGATGATTTCCAAATCGTGTTCCAATGCCAGGTAAAGGTTCGAAATCGTTTGGGCTTCAATTCCCTGTGAGGCATCTACGATCAGCAAAGCGCCTTCGCAAGCAGCAATGGAACGTGAAACCTCGTACGAGAAATCCACGTGTCCGGGAGTGTCAATCAGGTTGAGAATATATTCTTCGCCGTTGTATTTATAGCTCATTTGAATGGCGTGCGACTTAATTGTAATCCCGCGTTCGCGCTCCAAATCCATATCATCTAGGGCTTGTGCTTGCATTTCACGGTCCGAAATGGTACCGGTGGTTTGCAATAAACGGTCAGCTAACGTGCTTTTACCGTGGTCAATATGGGCAATAATACAAAAGTTGCGGATGTGCTTCATGGCGCAAAGATACAGAATAAACAGTGATTAATTTTCGGCTGATTTCAGCAGGATAGTCGTAACGATTCCTTCGATGCGTTCTGTCATCTGATCGGTCGGTAAATCGTTGTCATCCATCCCGAACGGATCTTCGATTTCTTCCGCCAGGATTTCCAAACTCACAAACACGTAAAAGATAAAGGTAGAAATGATGGCAGAAAAATAACCGAAATTCACTACGAATGCCAGCGGAAGCGTCACCACATAAATAAAGATGAACTTTTTAAAGAACATACTATAAGAATAGGGAATCGGTGTGTTTTTAATCCGCTCGCACGCACCGATGCTGTCCAGAAAACCGTTTAGATTCCGATCCAGGCGAATGATATCTTCATCTGACAACGCACCTGATTTTTTCAGTTTATTGAACCGAATATAAATCAGTTCCACGATTCCCGAAGGAATGTGATCAACCTTTCTCAGGAACAGGATTTCATCCTCAGTGAGGTTCAGAATTTCAAAATTCACGCCTTCACGCAAGTGTTCCTTACACGCTTTGGCAAAATTCCCGATGTGTCGTGCAAAAAAAGCATTGGTTTCTTCGTCCAGTTCCAACGCAGCAATTTTTACAGCAAGATTGCGCGAATCGTTAACCAGTTCACCCCATTTCCGGCGGCCTTCCCACCAGCGGTCATACGCTGTATTGGTTCGGAAAACCAGCAATAACGACATCACAAAACCCAGAATCTGGTACACCGGAAACAATCTGTCAAGCACACTGGCATTCGGGAAATAGTGCAATTCCACAAAAGCGATGACCAATGTAAACGCAAAAATCATTACCAGCTCTTTCCAAAGGATTTGCAGCGTATCGCTTTTCGTCAAGTGGAAAATCATTCCCAGCCAACTTTTGGGATTGTAGTTAATCATATCTGTTATTTGAAGAACCACAAAGTTAGTGTTTTGCCTTGAACCAAGATTTAGTTAATTCCATGGAAAATCAGATTAGACGGAATACTCTTCATCCGCCTCATGCGAATGAAGAGGCTAAGAAATAATTCCCACGAATGCACAAATTTCTGCGCTCCTAACGGAAGCGCTTAGCACACAAGAGCGAGTGCGTTAGCCGAGCAAAAATTTGTGCATTCGTGGGAAAAATAGCGTATTGGCTAACCGATATATAAATGAGATTAGTTCAGTACCTTTGTGCTTTCAAAAACAGAAGTATGCACGTTTTGTATAATGTTACGGTGAGTATCGACCCGACCTGTGAAACAGAATGGCTGGAGTGGATGCGTTCGGCGCATATTCCGGAAGTAATGGCAACGGGTTGTTTTTTGGAAAGCCGTTTATCGAAAGTGCACGGAGAAGAAGAAGGCGGCGTGACGTATGCGATCACATATGTTTCGTACAGCCAGGAAGACCTTGACCGTTACGGACGCGAATTTGCTCCTGCATTACAGGCCGATCATTCCGGAAAGTTTGCCGGTCGATTTGCCGCTTTCCGCACAACTTTATCTGTTATCGAACATTTTGTACATGAAGGTTAAAGCCAAAAAACACCTGGGGCAGCATTTTCTCAAAGACAAAGGGATTTGCAAAAAAATTGCCGAGCAATATGGTCGTCATAACGATTGTAAAGTGGCCTTGGAAATTGGTCCGGGAATGGGCGCGCTGACCGAATTTCTGATGCTCGACACCGAAACTGAATGGTGGCTGATGGACGTAGATACCGAATCGATCGATTATCTGAACGTACATTATCAGCAGCTGGAAGGGCGCATTATCAACGGCGATTTCCTGAAAATGAACCCGAAAGACTTTGTCGGTGACCGTCCTTTTGCTGTCATCGGGAATTTTCCGTACAATATTTCGTCGCAGATTTTATTTCGCTGCATTGAGTTCAGGAACCAGATTCCGGAAATCATGGGCATGTTCCAGAAAGAAGTGGCTCAGCGCATTGCCGAAAAACCGGGTACCAAAACCTACGGAATTTTAAGCGTGCTGTTGCAAACGTATTACGATATTACCTATTGTTTTACGGTCGACGAGCATGTGTTTGATCCGCCACCTAAAGTAAAATCAGGGGTGATCCGTTGTGTTCGGAACGAACGTATCGCCCTTCCATGTGATGAGAAACTGTATAAAACGGTGGTGAAAATGTCGTTCAATCAGCGCCGGAAAACGATTCGCAATTCCATCAAAGCATTGTTGCCGGCCAACTATCCTGAAAACGAGGTGTTGCAGCTGCGTCCCGAGCGTTTGGGAGTGGAAGAATTCATTGCGCTGACGTGCTGGCTGGAAGAAGTAACAAAGAACTCCACTCCTGTTTAGGGATTAAGTAGAAAGACAGACAAGCTGAAATCGTTGATAAGCCTGTCGTTCTTGTGAATAAGTAATGTGAGCCATTTGCAAAATGTGTGTGAATGGTCTGATTTTTCGATTATTTTTGTCCGTCTTTGAAAAAAGACTGTTTAAACAATAAGCATATGTCAGTAGAGAAAACAAGATACTCAGACTCAGAATTGGATGAATTCCGCGTACTGATCAATGATAAGTTGAAAGAAGCTTACGAAGATTACGATTTGTTGAAAGGCTCTCTTTCTCATAGCGATAATCACGGTACCGACGATACCGGAAGAACGTTCAACATGATGGAAGATGGTTCTGAAACCCTTTCACGTGAAGAAGTAGCGCAATTGGCTGCCCGTCAGGAGAAATTTATCGACAGTTTGAAAAGTGCCTTGAACCGCATTGAAAATAAAACCTACGGTATTTGTCGTGTTACCGGAAAACTGATCCAAAAAGAACGTCTTCGTTTGGTGCCTCATGCTACGTTGAGTATTGAAGCCAAAAACATGCAAAATAAATAAATGTCGCCTTTCAAACGCAAGTTGTTGATTGTCGGGGCAATCGTTTTTGCTGTGCTCCTGATTGATCAGATTATTAAGGTCTGGATTAAAACAAATCTTATACCGTCTGAGGAAATTCCTATTGCAGGTGATTGGTTTAAATTGATGTACATCGAAAACCAGGGAATGGCGTTTGGAACGACTTTCGGCTCAAGCATGTGGGCCAAACTCGGGTTGAGTGTATTTCGTATAGCTGCTATTTGCGCCATCGGTTATTACTGGTGGATGCAAGCAAAAAAAGGTGTGAAAACCGGGTTGCTGATTGCAATTGGGTTCATTTTTGCGGGCGCTACCGGAAATCTCATCGATTCGATGTTTTACGATTTCATCTTTGATTACGATCCGTGTATTTCGTTCAATCATTTGGAAGGTTCCGGGGTTTGGACTCAATGTGGTGTTTGGGGTAAGTTTGAAACACGTCATACAGGCTTTTTAATGGGGAATGTAGTGGACATGTTCCAGATCAATCTTACCTGGCCGGCGTGGATGCCATGGGTTGGTTCAACAGAAGTATTTCCTGCCATTTGGAACATTGCCGATGGTTCGATAACCGTTGGTGTTGTGATGATCATTTTGCGCCAACGTTCGTTTTTTGCAGGAAATGTTACCAGCGAAGAAATGAACCGTGAATTGGCGGGAATGCGTAAAGTAGGATTGTTGGGCGGAATCGGAGTGATTGTTATTTATACCATACTTGCTGCAGGTTTGGTTATCGTTCCGGCGGAACATGCTTTCAAAGCATTTGTCGTAACGCTAGCGCTTTACCTCATCAGTGTTTATGTGACATCGCGTTTGGCAAATTTGCAGGGCCGTTCGGCTTTGTTGTGGGTGTTGTTGGCGGTTGTGGTACCGGTACTTCCAATGATCGTTTTATCGCGTTTGGAACAACAAGGTGGCAACAATATTACTTCGGGTGAAATTCCGGCAGAATAACTAATCAGAGTTTTTTCGGACGTCTCAGTTTAATCCCTTCCATAAATAGCACCAGTCCGATAAAGACGGCAATCAGCATATTGTTGACAATAAACTTGAACACGCTTCCTTCTTCGAGATGAAAGAATCCTGCCAGGAAGAAAATTCCCACACTGAAACCCATATACAGGAAAAACTTCCGTAAGTTATAACGGATCGGGAAGTATTTCTGCCCAAGTAAATACGAAGCTATCATTTGCGCACCGTAAACGATCATCGTAGCCCATGCGCTGGCCATGTAGCCGTATGTCGGAATGAACAGGTAATTGATCAGGATTGTCAGAAATGCTCCGCCTAAAGCAATATACGCCCCGAATTTGGTCTGATCACTCAGTTTGTACCAGATACTTTGATTGAGGTAAATTCCCAAAAACACATTCGCCATCAACAAAATAGGAACAACCGGTAAGCCCACGCGATAGGTTTCGCTGGTAATGAAATACTTGAAAATGTCCAGATTCAGGGCAATTCCGAGGAAAATGATGCACATGATAGCCACGAAGTAGTTCATCAGTTTCACATAAATCTTGTTGCGGTCCTGGTTTTTCGACTGGTTGAAGAAAAACGGTTCGGCAGCGTAGCGGTATGCCTGCAATAATATAGAAACCAGCATGGCGAGTTTGTAACAGGCGCTGTAGATCCCAATTTTCGCGTCGGCGAGTTCGGGAGACATACCAGGCTGTTTCGAGAGGATTTGTTTCAGCATCACCCGATCAATCGTTTCATTTACGATAAACGCAAAACCTGCAATCACAATCGGGAACGCGTATTTCGACATTTCGAACGCCAGTTTCCAATCGAATTTAAACGAGATATTCAGGAAATCCTTGTAAAGCATGACCGGTTTCATCAAACTCGAAATCAGGTTGGCCATCAGGATCAGAAACACGCCCGATTCCGGATGCTTTGAATCGAATAACACCAGCAGAAAAAACAGGTTGAGCACAATGTTAACACCAATTGATGCAAACTGAATCGCAGCGAAGCGTTTGGCTTGTTCTTCGGCTCTCAACCGTGCCAAAGGCAAGCTGGTGACAGCATCAACGCATACAATGGCACCTATGAGAATGATGTACCCGGGATGGTCGGAAAACAGCAGTAAATCGGCTATTTTCTGATTGAAGAGTAAAATGAGCAAAAAGAACAGTGTGTTCAACCCGATAACCGTCAGGAAGCTGTTCCGGAAAACCTGGAGTTTATCCGTTTTCTCCTGAAGATACCGGAAAAAAGAAGTTTCCATTCCGAAGGTCAAAAAAACCATCAGAAATGCGGTAAAAGCGTACAATTGAGAAACGACTCCATACTGCGCTGCTTCTTTGTCGAAGACATGTAAATACAGCGGAACCAACAGGAAATTCAGCATTCTGCCAAGAATACTTGACAGTCCGTAAACAGCTGTTTGTTCGAGTAATTTCTTTAAAGGATTCAATTATCCGCGAAAGTTTGGTTTGCGTTTTTCTATAAATGCCGTGGTTCCTTCTTTAAAATCAGCCGTTCCGAAACAAGCGCCAAATTCTGCAACTTCAGTATCAAAACCTGCCTGTCCGCCTTTGCTGTACAATGCGTTTACAGAACGAATAGCCGAAGCGATTGCCGTAGCAGAGTTATTGATGATTTTCCCGGCGATTTTCTGCGCCAGCGGCAACAACTCTTCCTGTGTGCAGACATGGTTCACCAATCCCCACGAAAGAGCTTCATCAGCAGGAATCATTCCGGCAGTGAAGATCAACTCATTGGCTTTTCCACGACCAATCAATTGTGCCAAACGTTGC
The DNA here is from genome assembly GCA_002243285.1 of Candidatus Fluviicola riflensis. Taxonomy (GTDB): domain Bacteria; phylum Bacteroidota; class Bacteroidia; order Flavobacteriales_D; family Crocinitomicaceae; genus Fluviicola; species Fluviicola riflensis. The sequence continues at coordinate 144,382 of CP022585.1, forward strand.
GTTCCGCCGTATCCGGGAATTACGCCCAATGAAACTTCGGGCAATCCCAGTTTAGCGTTATCGGAAGCTACGCGAATATGCGAAGCCATGGCAAGTTCCAAACCGCCGCCAAGCGCAAATCCGTTTACGGCAGCAATGACCGGCGTAGTCATATTTTCAATGAACGAGAATAATAATTCCTGGCCTTTGGCGGCCAACAACTTTCCTTCTTCGACTGAGAAATGCGCAAATTCTTTGATATCGGCACCTGCCACAAACGATTTTTCACCCGAACCTGTGAGGATCACCACGCCAGTTGCATTGTCATCGTTGGCTGCTTTAAGAGCCGCGTTTAATTCTTCGATGGTTGCTTTGTTTAGCGCGTTGAGCTGCGCGGGACGGTTGATTGTAATGGTTTGGATGTGCCCTGCTTGTTCTACAAGGATGTTTTCGTATGACATGATGAATGTTTTTGTAAAAATATCGACTTATTTTCAGAATCCTATCGGCGTGCAAGATAATGGTTTTTAACCGATGTTTGAAAGTTCCGTAATATTGCGGGATTACTGAAGTTAATAACTTATTAACGAGTGTATTAACATCAATAATAGAGCTATTTTTAATTTATTTCTAATCTCAAAATAACCATTTTACTATCCAATACTTTTTTCTTAGAAATCATTACTTTTTTCAAAATCGATTTGGAGATAAATGACGTTTTTCATTATCTTAAATAAGAAAAGCCTTATGGGATCTTCAAAAACCGTTCAATATTCCGCCAAAGAAAAGACATTCGCACGTACAGCAAAAGCTATGGGACATCCGGCTAGAATTGTTATCGTTCAATTTTTAGCAGCTTATGGTTTAGGTACAAACAAACATTTTATGGAAATCACCAAATTGTGTGATGCTACGATTTGCCAACATTTGAAGGAATTGGAACATGCGGGAATTATTACCGAACTCTATATCAAAAACAAGCATTATTACAGGTTGTGTACAAAGGCCGAAGAATCTGTTAAAGAGTTGCAGTTGGTGTTTTCGCAGAGTTAATTTAAGGCGATTATTAGAATTAAAAAACTTCCGTAATATTGCGGGATTACTGAATTTAAAACACTGATTTTCATTAATTTAAATAGGATTAAAATTGAATTTCATGTTCTCAATAAAACAGAAAAGCCAAAAACCCTTTTTACAAGATGCTTTTGGCTTTTCAAAAGATATAACTAAGTATTCCCTATTTCATCCGCTTATATTTCGTCTCGAACATTCCGCCGACATTTTCCACCATGTTTTCGTCATCAAGGGTGGTTAGTTCTGAGGGTAATTCTTCTGATTCACCTTTTTCGGTTGTATACAACGTAACGCCATCGACACGGTATTTTCCTTCTTCGGTAGTTCCGTCGTCATAAGTGACAAAATAAGTTCCGTCTGCTTTGTATTCGGTAACGCTTGAACCGGTTCCGACTTCTTTCCATTTTCCAATAATCAATTCCTTATTATCTGTGCCGCAGGAGAATAACAGGAGGGTGGTTACAACAGTAACCAATACTAATTTATACATAGGTTTTGTTTTAAGTTAGGCTGCTAAGATACTATTGATTTGCAAAATTTTGATAAAGAATTGGTTAACAATCACTTTTTCCGCAACCGTTTATAAAGCTTTATTCCCATCATCAATCCGATACCGACACCGAAAAATCCGATGATTCCGCCTGTCCAGGAAAGCGTGTCTTTTTTGATGACCAAAAACACAATAGCGACTAACAACAACGTAGCGACTTCGTTCCAGATGCGCAAGTGTCCGGATGTCCATTTAGTTCCACCATTTTTCAAGCGATTCATAATACCTTGTGAAATGAAATGGTAAACCAGTAAGATTCCCACAAACACCAACTTCAGTTGCATCCATGGGGAATTCAACAAGCCGGGATTAGCGAAAAGCATCAACGTTCCGAAGACCACGGTCAGGATCATTGCCGGAGTGGTGATAATGTACCACAATCGCCATTGCATCATGTTAAACGCGCGTTGAAGGATTTCTTTTTCGACTTCGGGTTTTTGATTGGCTTCGGTGTGGTAAATGAACAAACGAACGATGTAAAACAAGCCGGCAAACCAACTCACCACGAAAATGATGTGCAACGCTTTGAATACATCGTAGTATGCAACCATGTCTGATAATTCTATCTAAAAAACGCCCCGATTACCCGGAGCGTTCAGTTTATACTTTCAAACCTTTGACCGTGCGGTCTTTGCGTTTGGTTTTTTGTAGTTTTTTCAGAACCACTTGCAAATGAGCACTTCCTGCACCTTGGGATACGGTAAATTCTTCATTTCCATATTCAACAACACCGGCCGTGTTTTCTTTTGCCTGTGTAACCAAATAATACTTACCACTTGTTTGAGTTGTACGCGTGTTGAACTTCAATACTTTTCCTGTTCCCAATTCGAAACGAACCACAATTGCATTGTTATCGCCCATTTTTTCGAACACACATTTTGTTCCCGGGTTGATGATAATGCGATCTGATGTTTTGTTGGAATTCACCACCAACGCACCGTCGTCACCGGTTGATTGATTGCCGGAAGAACTGCTTTTTTCTAAAATGATCACCGATGAAGTGAAAAACTGCACTTTCATCATATTTTCCGGAGATAAATCAAACTCTTCTTTCAATTGGTCCGTAAAGGGAACTTTGGTTCCACAACTGGCTACAATCAATAGGATTGCGAAAAAAACAAAACTTCTCATAGGTATTTTTTTTACAAATGTAAGAATCTGTTTAAAGATTCTATCAGTTAGCTTGCAAAATCAGTGCCGTTGATGTCGGAAAGCTCAAATCCGGCTAAAAATCGGACTACTGATCTTCGGCGTTTCTGTGTATGGGGTAAATAATCGGGCGACTTGGAGTGGCATCATTTACAAACGGAGCCGTTTCAATCGTAAGTAAATAAGGCCCGTCTTCAGCCATATCATCTATGTAAATCAATTCGGTAATCGTTCGGTCGAAACGTTGGTTATCGGGCACTCCCCAATAAGCATGATGAAAAATTAATTTCCCACCGTCCTGCTCACGATCAACCGAAGGAACATCTACTAATAAGTGTTTGACGCCTACTTCGTTGAGTAACTCTACAATTGCCACATCGAAGTAAGTGGGATTGGTGGACGAATAATTTGTTGAGCGTTTTTTCGGGTCATTCGGTAACGTACGAATCAACAACGCTTCCATTTCCGAAGATTGAATCGCCGACTCAACTTGCGAAGCAGTCACTACAGAATCGATTGTTCCATCAGGCATTGTCCGGTTTTCAGGGGTAATGCTGATAAGCTGTGCTTTCAAAAACGGTTCGATCTTTACGTCGTTAACTGAATAAACTTCGGGCGTGATGTGTCCCAGGCATTCAGTATGCGTTCCATGTCCGTGCGGATTGAAGAAAATATTGCGAAAATTGACACTTCCGCCTTCGGCTACCGAGCCTGTCCATTGTTCCGTCCGAACGGGTTCTATTACAGGAGCATCAACGTACCACGCACGCGGATTTTCGGAAGAAGCTTCTAACGGAATGGAACAGTCGATGCCCTCATTTGTGAGAATGTAGGAACCGTCTTCCAGGAATAATTGTATACCCATAAAATAAATTAAGGAAGTTTGGCCAGCATGGCTTTGTATTCCGTTGTGTAACTGTTGTTTCCCTGGCAACCCTGGTCGATTTTCGAGTTTTCGAAATGCTCAATCCGGCCTTCGGGACTTGGGTGTGTACTCAGGAATTCAGGTGTACGGCTTCCTCCCAATTCCTGGATTTTCTTGAAAAAACCGGCTCCGGCATCAGCCGGATAGGGAGTTGGACAAAGGTAACGTACCGATGCTTCATCTGCTTCCGTTTCATGGTCGCGTGAGAATTTTAGACCGATAATTCCTGCGGTGACTTGTCTCAATAACTGACGATCACCGGCCAGGATGCCAACCAGCACATCAACCCCGTAAATTTTTGTCATTTGACGGGTTGAATGACGCAAATCCGCATGACCGATTTCATGGCCCAATACGCCTGCCAATTGCGATTCATTGTCTAAAAATTTCAGAATTCCCGTGTAAACGTAAATATATCCGCCAGGCGTACAAAATGCATTTAACGTGCTGTCGTCTTTAATAATGCGGATTCGCCACTGAAAATCGTCTTTGTGTTTTACATTCCCGGAATTCAAAATATTGTTCCGGATTTTGTACAAATAAGCATACACTTCTTTGTTACTGGCCGAATCCAGTATTGGGTATTCCGCCTGGTTCCCGTCAATTTCCGCTGCAACCTGTGCACCCAACTGACGGTCCTGATCAATTGTAAATAAGTTAAAACCACCACCTCCGGTTTTGGAGGTCCCGCACATCGAAACGAGTAACCCGAGGGTTAAAACGACTGAAGTTATGAATGCTGTTTTTTTCATATGAATGATTTTAGACAAAAGTAAGTTTAATTTCTGTGGGTTGAAATTCAGAAACTGCTTTCTGATTGCAATTCAATATTGCGAAATCGTTTCGGATTTTGATGAGAAAATTATGAAATTTTAAAATTTTAAACGTTTAAAAGTATGCAATTTTAAAATTTTAGAAATGTCAAAGAAGTCCATTTTTACAGGCTTGCAGAAGGTCGGATTCCAGCAACTACCCATTCCGACCCAATTCCTTCCATTCCGAAAAATCGCACCCTCATTTACTCGAAAATTACCATCAATGCGTACATTTGCTTGTGCAGACGCCCCAATTGGATATTCAACTCAAATTAAAGACACTTCCCGATAAACCGGGAGTTTACCAGTATTTTGATAAAACGGGGACGATTCTCTACGTTGGAAAGGCCAAAAATCTCAAGAAACGCGTCACATCATACTTCACCAAAAACCATGATCAGGCCAAAACTCATATCCTGGTCAGGAAAATAGTTGATATCCAGTACATTGTGGTCGACACTGAAATGGATGCCTTATTGCTGGAAAACAACCTCATCAAAAAATACCAACCCAAGTACAATATTCAGCTCAAAGACGACAAAACCTATCCATGGATCTGCATTAAAAAAGAACCGTTTCCACGCGTTTTTTCTACAAGGCAAATGATCAAAGACGGTTCCGTTTATTTCGGGCCATATGCCAGCGGAAGAGTCATGCAAACCCTGCTGGAGTTAATTCGGGAGTTGTTTCCGTTACGTACCTGTTCGCTCGATTTGGCGGCAAATAAGATTGAAAAACAGCAATATAAAGTTTGTTTGGAATACCACATCGGTAAATGTAAAGGACCGTGTGAAGGCCACCAAACGGCAGCTTCGTACAATGAAATGATCGACCAGATTTCCGGGATTCTAAAAGGAAATATCGGATCGGTTATTCAGCATTTAAAAGGAATGATGCGCGATCATGCAGCCGAATATCGTTTTGAAGAAGCACAAGACCTGAAAACACGCATCGAACTACTGGAGCGTTACCAGGTGAAATCGACTATAGTTTCGCCGACCATAGATCGTGTGGATGTAATCACCATGGTAGAAGATGACGACACGGTTTTTGTTAATTACCTCGTAGTGAATCACGGCGCTATTATCCAGGGAATTACGGTAGAAGTAAAACGCAAGCTCGACGAAACACAAAATGAGATCATGTCGTTCATTTTACCCGAAATGCGCGAACGTTTCCAGAGTGAAGCAAAAGAAGTTTTGGTAGAACAACCGATGGATTGGGAATGGGAAAACACCCGTTTTTTTGCCCCGCAACGTGGAGATAAAAAAGCATTGGTTGATTTGTCGTTGCGCAATGCCAAGTTTTACCGGCTCGAAAAACTGAAACAGGAAAAGATCAAAAATCCGGAACGCCACACCGAACGCATTTTGGAGCAAATGAAAAAAGACCTGCGTTTGAAGGAATGGCCGGTGCACATCGAGTGTTTTGATAATTCCAATATCCAGGGAACCAATGCTGTTTCGGCTTGTGTGGTGTTCAGAGATGCCAAACCAAGCAAAAAAGATTACCGCCATTTTAATGTGCAGACGGTGGAAGGTCCGGATGATTTTGCCACGATGCGGGAGGCTGTTTTCCGGCGTTACCGGCGTATGTTGGATGAAGGTCAAACGTTGCCACAACTAATCATTATCGATGGTGGAAAAGGACAATTGAGTGCCGCTTTGGAAGCATTGGAGAAACTGGAATTGCGTGGAAAAGTGGCCATTGTGGGGATCGCCAAACGTCTGGAAGAATTATTTTTCCCCGGAGATAGCTTGCCGCTTTACCTCGATAAACGCTCTGAAACCTTAAAAGTGATTCAGCATTTGCGGAATGAAGCTCACCGTTTCGGGATTACCCATCACCGCAATCGACGCAGCAAAGGCGCGTTGACAAATGAACTGGAACAAATTGAAGGGATTGGTCAAAAAACGGTAGAAGTGTTGATCAAACAATTCAAATCGGTAAAACGGGTCAGGGAGCAATCACTGGAAAGCTTGGCAGCTGTGATTGGAAATGCAAAAGCAAAGGTCGTGAAAACCTATTTTGACCAAGCAAAGTTATAAGTGAAGATCACAACTCCTTTGACATTTTCAATTTTACATTTTCAATTAAAAAATAATACATTTGTGACCGATTAATAACGTTTTAGCAAAACAGGATTGCGAAGCGTTAAACGAACCTGAAAACAACAAAAATTAAAGAGCATGAATATTCCAGCTACATTAAAGTATACCCCTGATCACGAATGGGTAAGCATCGAAGGAAACATCGCAACAGTAGGCGTAACCGATTTCGCACAAAGCGAATTGGGTGATATCGTCTTCGTTGAAATCGAGACCGAAGGTGAAACTATGGGTAAAGAAGAGGTGTTTGGAACGATTGAAGCGGTAAAAACCGTTTCTGATTTGTTCATGCCGGTTTCAGGTGAAATTATTGAGTTTAACCGCGGATTGGAATCAAATCCGGAAGCTGTAAACAAAGATCCTTACGGTGATGGCTGGATGATCAAAGTCGAAATGAGCGATCCTTCAGAAGCAGCGGATCTGTTAGATGCAGCAGCATACAAAGCATTGGTGGGGTAATTCCCCTTCAGAAAATATTGAATCCCGTTATAAAAAGAAAAAGCACAATGTGTAAACGTTGTGCTTTTTCTTTTTCCCTCTAGCCTCACTCTCAAACTCGCACTTGAGGCTTTTTCTTTCAGTGTGGGCGTGAGAAATGAGCGTGAAAATCAAGTTATCAAATCCTCCGGGAAGTGGTTAGATGTTTTGGCATAATAACGGGATTTTTTGTAAGTTAGCTACTCATTCACATAAACCGCAACATAAAATGTCAACACCAATCGTTCGTTTTAATTCCTTGTTGTGTCTTTTGTTGCTTACCGTTTTTTCAGGATGTGATTTTGCACCCAAAAATGATCGGGATGCATCTTTTATTGGCGGAAATGCTGCAATGAAAATGTGGCTGGGAGAAAACACACGCTATCCGCAGGATGCGATTGAGCTGGGCATTGAAGGGAAAGTATACGTGAGTTTTGTTGTGGCTACTGATGGCTCGGTAAAAAATGTGGCAATCCGCAAATTTGCTTATCCTTCACTCGATAAAGAAGCTCTTCGGGTAGTGCGATCAATGCCGCGTTGGGATCCTGCTATAATAGGGGGAAAGCCAGTTAATAGCGTCTTTAATCTTCCTATTTCGTTTAAATTACAATAGTATGAAAGCCAGTCTGCTCTTTGTGTTGCTGTTGATTGCGAACGGAAATTTCGCCCAAACAGCCGATTCAGTCTATACCATTGTTGATCATCAGGCTGAATTTCCAGGAGGAAGCAGTGAAATGAAACGCTGGATGGCAGACAATCTGACTTTTCCACCGTCATTAACCGAAGAAGATAATCTGATCAGTCACATCAGTGTATCGTTTGTGGTAGAATTGGATGGCCGGTTAACGGAAATCCGAGTTTTGAGAGGAGGCGATCAGGCTGCCAACAGACACATCGCAGGAATCATCAAATCAATGCCACATTGGAAGCCGGCTACACTAAATGGAAAAGCGGTTCGTTCCCGGTATCATTTGTCTTCAACCATTTGTTTGAAATAAAAAACGATGACCACAAAAGTGACCACCGTTTCCAAAGGATTTATTACTGGTTGTTAATTCAATGTCGGGTAATCAATGTAGCCTTTTTCGCCACCACCATACATCGTATCACGATCCGGATTATTGAGTGCCGAATTGGTAGCAAAACGCTGTGGTAAATCTGGATTGGCTAAAAACAATGAACCATAAGATACCAATGCTGCGCGGTCATTGGAGAGTTCCGCTTCGCCTGTTTCACGATTGTAACCGCCATTTACCATGATTGTTTTATCGAACAACGGCCCAAAGCTTGTCAATACGTCTTTTGGGTAATGCGGTAATCCGTCAAGCGGGAACATAGGTTGCATCAAATGCAGGTAAGCAAGTGGAAGTTTGTTCAATTTCCCGATCAAATAACCGAATAAAGCTTCCGGATTACTGTCAATCATACCGTTGTATGGAATGCTCGGCGAAAGCTTGATTCCGGCTTTGTCTGGACCCACAGCATCAACCAGTGCTTCCATAACTTCTATTACAAAACGACTGCGGTTTTCAACGCTTCCGCCATATTCATCGGTACGGTGATTGACTCCATCCACCAAAAACTGATTGGGTAAATAACCGAAAGCGCTGTGCAATTCCACACCATCAAAACCGGCCTCAATGGCATTCAAGGCAGCTAGACGGTAATCAGCCACAACTTGTTTTACTTCTTCTGTCGTAAGCTCGCGAGGTGTTTCGTAGTCTTTCGGACCTTGTGACGTGAAGTGTTGTTGCCCTTCAATTGCCATAGCGGAAGCAGAAACAGTCTGGGTTCCATTTTTGTCAACCGAATGCCCTACACGGCCAGTATGCCACAATTGGGCATAAATCAAGCTTCCTTCTTCATGCACTGCGTCTGTTACTTTTTTCCAGGCTTCGATTTGCGATTGGGTGTAAATCCCAGGGGTATACGGGCTGCCGATTGCCTGTTCAGAAATGTTAACTCCTTCCGAAATAATCAATCCCGCGGTTGATCGCTGACGGTAATATGTTACTGTCATTTCGCTTACATTTCCGTTTAAATCGGCTCTGCTGCGTGTCATAGGTGCCATTACCATACGGTTTTTGAGTGCTTGGCCACCAATCGTTGTTTGTTCAAGTAATTTCATGTTGTTTGTGTTTTTTGTGAATTGAATTGTGTGTTTATAATTGTCCCATTTTACCGCTTTGGTAATCCTGAATGACTTGCTGTATTTGTTGTTGACTGTTCATGACGAATGATGCATAAGCGACAATTGGTTCGTTCAACGGTTGTCCGCCCAAAATCATAAAATGGCTCTCGGAAATCGCTTTCACGGAAATGCTTTCACCTTCTTCGGTAAAGCGTGTCATTGTTGCGGGAAGCAAGGTGTTTTCTCCCGAAACGGCTTCGCCTTCTATGAGGTAAATGCCACATGTATTACCTTCCGGAATGGGCAATGTAATCTCTCTGCCTGCCGGTAATTTCACTTCATAGATGTATGCAGGAGATGAGCTCACTACCGGAGAAGTATGCCCCAATAACTCACCACAAATTACGTTGATCGTTGCTCCTTCATGTACAAATTCCGGAAGAGTCGATTTGGGATAATGGAAAAAACCGGGGTCGGTGAATTTGTCTTTTGCAGGAAGCGAAATCCAGATTTGAAGCCCGTGCAGTATTTCTGGTTCGCTGCTTTCTTCATCCATTCCCTCGGCGTGAACAATGCCTTTTCCGGCATGCATCCAGGCCAAATCTCCTGCGTAAATCATGGCATCGTGTCCGTAACTATCCTGGTGGCGGTTACTTCCTGAAAAAAGATAGGTAATTGTTGCAATTCCGGCGTGCGGATGTGATGGTACACCCAAACCGTCAGGTTTTTTCTCTATCGGACCGAAATGATCTAAAAAGACAAACGGATCAAGGTGCTCTACCGCGCTTGGAATGACTTGTCGTACGTGTGGACCCATGCTTCTGCTGGGATATGCTTTGCGGGTGGTGATAATGTGTTTTGCTTCCATATATTTAGTTTTACATACAACTAATTGTGTGAAAAAAAATTAGTCTGTTCTGAATTTGTCAAGTAGGGCATTCAGGTGAAACGATTCTGAAACGGTGAGCCCATTCATGGTAGGTCCAATTTCACGAAAAAGCATATCAATTTCAGACAGGACAGCCAACCCTTTTTCGGTAATGTTAATAGTGTATTCGCGACGGTCATGTTCCGATTGTCCCATTTCAACCAATTCCTTTTCGCTCAGCTTACGCATCAGTGTTGTGAGATTCGACTGTGGGGCAATCATGCGTTGTAGTACATCTTTCTGACACATCGTTTGCGGATGTTTGCCTCTCAGAATGCGCAAGACATTGAACTGTTCGTGTGATAACTGATACGGTTTCAGATGCCCGGAAATACGGGAATGCAACCAATTGGCTGTATACAACAAATTAATGTTGGCTTTCACCGATTCGTTTTCGAATGATTTGCTTTTGATAGCTTCTTCAATTGTTGCCATGGGTTCAATTAGTTGTATACAAAACTAATTATTTTATTCGAATAAAACTTGTTTTTTTGACAAAAATTGGGGATTGTTCTTATTTCGCCTCCTCCGAGTAGCGATTAATCTGATTCAGACTTACCATTCCCAGTTTTCGGCATCAATCTGATTGTGCAAACTCGGATCATATGTGATGTAAAGAACCACATCTGGTTTGTAACTCGCAAGAATCGATTTATTCAGGCGGTAATTCCACGAATCGAAAATAAACACGCTCTCGGCAAAGGCTTCTTTGACAAACGGAAGAATTGCTCCACCAAATGAATCGCGAATCACCAGTATTTTCAACTTGTTTTTGGCTTTTTTGTTCACAAAGTGTAATTGCTGGTCTTCTTCACTCACGCCTTCGGAAGTATAGGTAAAGGGGTAATCCGGAGCTTCTTCTGCCAGATCTGTATAACCAGAACGCACTTCGGTGATTTCTTCCAAGCCTGAAACACCAATCAGCGCTACAAAATGTCCGAAATTGCGTTTGGATTTTTCCCATTTGTATTGGTCCAGAAACCCTAAATCCAACTGCGGTAAATGCTCACGTTTCATTCGTTGAAGCAACATTCGCGACACATAATAACCGGCTTTCTCAGTCCAGTGATTGTCTAAAATGTAATACATATTGCTGTACTTTTTTCCGGCAATGAGTGTTGGAATCGGGTTGACCAACAGTTTTGGTAAACGCTTGCGGAATTTCTGTTCCAGCTGATCGATGCGATTAAACGCGTATTTCCGCTGAATGCTGAATGGCAGATCTTCCGGGTAGATTTCCAATGCCGACGGCCCGGGCAAAAAATAAACCGGAATACTCAAGGAGTCAAAATAATGTTGCCGGCGCAACCATTCTTCTTCAAATACCTTCAGGTTGTCGGGCGTAAAATTGAGATCGCCTTCGTAAATCCGTTTTTCATCATCTGCAATGAAATAACGCCCGTTGCGGCCAATGATCAGTTGGTCTGGATTTGGTGAAACCCTGAAAACACGAAACTTGATTTGTTTGCTCCATTGAATAAGCGGAGTCCGGAACGAAAAATTATCCGCCAGGTAGGCTTCGCTGTTTTTCGGAAAACTGTCCAGGTGATTGATATCGAAAGTCAGTGAATCGCGGAACTTCCGGTTTTCATCGGCGCGTTCAAACTGCATAAACTTAAATGAGTCGTTTATAAGCGGCAGGCAGATCACCAACGCAAAAAGTCCCAACAAATAAACCCGGTTAAAGCGACGCATGTTCGATGATTTCACTACAAGTATAAACAGATCGGGTGGCTTATGCAAAAAGCACAAAAAAAGCGACTCCGTTTACCGAAGTCGCCTGTTGAGTTGTTGCGCTACTCAACGTTATTTTTGTGTTTCAGCTTCTGACTGACTAGCTGACATATTTCCCACGAATTCACGAATTTTTTGCGCTCCTAACGGCAGCGCCGACAATTATGATAGACATTATGTATTCCAACTGTCACACACAAAGCGAGTCCGTTAGGCGAGCCATAATTCGTGAATTCGTGGGAATTCTTTTTGCCCGTTTTTCATCTGTCATGACAGATGAAAAGTTTTACTGTCGTATCACACGTGTTGTAAAGACCGATTCTGCATCCTTCATGCGAATGATATAAGATCCGGGTGGTAATAATGTAAGATCTAATTCATTCCCTGAAAGTTTCCCTTCACCAACTGATTTTCCTTCTGTTGTAAACAACATGTAATTTGCGTTATCAGAAAATGTGGTAGAAAAAGTAATTTTCCCGTCTGTAGGATTAGGTGAAACCGTAAAATTGATTAAATCGTCTGTCAATTCATCCGCGGACAAAATCGCTAATGGAACATTCGTTACAACATAACCGCTGTCTCCAACGCCGAATACAACCGAATCACCATAAGATGAAAAATCATAAATGGCCTGGTCAACCGATTCGTAGATCCATGATTGGTTACTACGGGTGAAAATCAAACCACCTTCACCAAAGTACGATTTGGCACCAGCATATACGTTGTTGTTTACTGCCAGGTGAATGCCATAGTAATCAGGATAGAAAAAAGTTGCCATGTCCATTTCATCCGACCAGGTAAGGCCTGCATCATGTGATCGCAATAATCCGAATCCCGAACCGTCCATGTGATCGAATCCTGCGTAGCAAAGAGTATCATCAATGATCGCAATGGAAAGAAGTGGTACGCTGTTTCCATGTGGACTTGCGATGGAATCCCATGTTTGTCCGCCATCTGTTGAGCGCAGGAAACGCCCGCCCTGACTCGATGCCAATCCCAGAGAACCTCTGAAGTCGATATCGGTGATCATGTTCAGCGAATTTAAAGGCGCAGCGTTCGTAATCGTAGCCGCCGACCATGTTCCACCAGACAAACGATCTACCAATTCGCCTTGAAAACAACCTGATCCGCCGATTACACCGTTGTTTTCATCAGAAAAGTAGATGCCTTGGTTGAAACAAAGATTCCCTGAAAGCGGTAAAGCTGTCCAGGTAAGTCCGCCGTCTATAGTTTTGTAAGAACCTGAATAGGGTCCGACTGCCGCAAAACCGATGTTTTCTGTAATGAACTGCAATTTCACAAAGTGTTCACCGTTGGGGTAAAATGTGATTCCAGAAAACGCAACCGGATTCCAGGTTTGTCCACCGTCTGTGGTTTTTAGCAACAAGCTATCGTTTCCGCCAATATAGCCGACGGTTGAAGAAGGAAAATCGATCGTATTAAGGCGATTGGTTGTTCCTGTAGGAACCTGGAACCAGTTTTGTGCTGTTGCCGACATTCCACCGGTAAGCAAAGCAAGGAAAAGAAATATTGTTTTTTTCATGACGAACGTTTTATCTAAGACAAACATACGATACTCATTATCACGAAGAAAGGTACAATTAGTACTTAGACATGTACTTTCTGGAATTCAGAAGGGGGAATGCCTGTTTGGTTTTTAAAGAATTTACTGAAATGCGCCGGATCATCAAATTGCAGGTCGAAGGCCACTTCTTTGGCGCTCATTCCGGTATTGAGCAAGCGCTGAGCTTCCATGATAATTTGCTTGTAAATAACAGTACTGGCCGAATTCCCGGTTTGGGTTTTTACCAGTTCGTTCAATTGTTTTTCCGTTACGTGAAGCAAGGCTGCGTAGTCTTTTACCTTTTTTAGTTCACGGAAACTGCGGTAAAGCAATTTTCTGAATTCCTGGTATATTTTTCCATTAGAGGAAGATTGGATGGGTACAAAAGCCGGCCGCGCGCGCAAACAATGAAGACAAAGCAACGCCAGATGATGCAGCACAAATTCCTGTTTTAAGGCATGTCCGGCCGAATAATCGTCCCAGATTCGATTCGCGGTATCGCAAATTTGCACTTGCTGCGGTTCGTTGAACAGGTAGTTAGGAGTGTATTCCTGCACAGAATAACAGGTGTGGTTGAACAAAAAATCGCCAATCAGTGAATCGGTCAGTAATGCTGCGTGGAAGAGAATCACATAACCGTTTGAATCCAACGCCCGGTTTACCTGGTGCACTTTTCCGGGAGCCACAATGTGTATGGAACGATTATGGATTGGAAACGTTTCAAAATCAATCACATGTGTGCCGCCGCCTTTTTCAAAAATAAATAATTCGAAATATTCATGGCGGTGTGGCGCAGTGTAATCGTATTCCAATAAACTCCCCAGTTGATTTACTACAATCTGCAGGTGTTTCTTGTCCTTAAACTCATGAATTGGAATCATGGGACTAAAAGTAGGAAAAGGAATGAAGCAGAACAACTCCCTTGTTGGGGCGATTCTTAAAATCGAACGGATTATGGGTTGAAACCTATGAAATTGGTGAATGAAGTGCTGGAAAACAGGAAGGATTAATGAGAAAAGTTGGTTTAATAATAGATGAAACAATTAATTCATTGATTTTCAATGAATTAATTGTTTGAGTGTTCGCAATATTGCGAACACTCAAATTTCCGAATTTCCGAATTCGGCAATTTCATTCCGCATTTCCGCTGAATCTGAGTCAGAATGGCAACTACAGCACTTTTTTTCGTTACTTTGATCAAAAATTCACCGGATGAACATTCTTCGCTTTTTTACAATTGGTGCTTTGGTACTGATTTCTATCACTTCCTGCACCATTGTTACCTCAACCAATGTGCCCGGAAAAACCGCAACAAAATTTCCTAAAAACATGAGTGGCAAGTACATTCTTCAATACCCGGAAGAACTGTCAATGCTGGCAGTTGAGGGTTCTGATACGTATGTTACGTTTAAAGGTGATGAAATGATTGTTGATAACACTGACGGACAAACGATTACCAAATTGGGTGATTCGCTGTTCTTTTCTACTATCGGTAAACAGCAATATCTTTCGTTTGGAGTTAGCCCGCAGATCAATGTGTTTAAGGTGGTGAAAAACGGCAAAAATATTGAGCTTTTTTCCATGTGCGGTGATGTAACATCAAGTGGTGATTTGACCAACTTCTTCTCGAATGTGAAAGAAATTCCTGGTGAAGTTGACGAAAACGGTGATACAGGTGCTGCAAGCTACGAGGTGACAATCATTGATGGAAAACTCAACGATTATTTCGAAAGTTCCATACCAATGAAAGAACCGTTTGTTCTCAAAAAACAGTAACATTCAATTGGAGCTGAAATGATGCGTAAACTCTTCATTATTGGTTGTTTTCTGTGGCTGTACAGCATCGGATTTTCACAACAATTCGGAACTATTTTGGTGACGGATTACGACGATGTAACCGCTTCTGTTGAAGGCGTTTCAGTTTATTTGGGGGATGAATTACTGGGAACGACAGATCATTTGGGAAGCTTTCATTTACCCCGAAAAGTAAAAGGCAAACTCACCCTTTCCCGCACAGGTTATCAATCGCAGGAAGTTCGTTTCAAAAGCAGGAAAGATGCTTCCATTGACGTGTATTTACAGATCGTACAACAACTATATGACCAGCAACGGGCAGAAACCGAAAAGCTCATTTATGCCACCTGCGCTCCCGAAGATGTAGCTGCCACTTATCCGCAAAACAAACAGGATGAGGTGATGACCACAGCAATGAACGACTATTTCGAAAGCTACATGCGTTATCCGAAACGTGCCGTGGCGAATAAAGAACAAGGAACCGTGCAGGCGCTTTTGTTGATTGAAGCCGACGGAACGATATCATGTGTGCAATTGGTCAAGCGCGTTTCGTTTGAACTCGACAAAGAAGCCTTTCGCTTATTGACCATGATGCCTTCCTGGAATCCGGCCAGACAAAACGGCACTCCGATTGCTTCGAGCTATTTAATAAACCTTCCGTTTAGTCTTCCGAAGTAGCAGGTTGGTCGATTTATGTGTCGCCAAACGTCTCATTTAACCAATAGTGTGTAGTTTTGGCAATCAATACGAAGCGTAAACAACTTAATCCAATGAAATTAACCTTTATCCTTTCATCGCGAATCATTCAATACGTCCTCGTGGTTGTTGCTTGCTGTATGTCACTTTCAGTGAGCTCCCAACAAGACTTCAATCATTTCCAAACGCTGGTAGCGCAAGGGACAATTTCGGACGATTTCACCAAAACAACCCGTGATAAAATCCTGGAAGACAAAGGCACACGAAGTGATCTTACAACCACCCAGGAACGTGTTTTCCTCGAAGGAATCCACCAGGGAATCGATCAGTTACTTCATTCGGGATCAGTGATTTATGGCGACGAAATTTCCCTGTACGTGCAAGCCGTGGCAGCCAACTTGCTAAAAGATGAACCCGAATTGCTCGGCGAATTACGGTTTTATACCTTAAAATCCAACGAAACCAATGCTTTATCAACTGATCAGGGAATTATTTTCGTGACCACCGGACTCATTTCACAGTTAACCTCAGAAGCACAATTGGCCTATATTTTATCGCATGAAATAGTGCATTACTCCGAAAAACATGTGATCGAAACGTTTGACTGGAAAAACAATAATAAATACGAGCGGGACAGAATTGAGAAGCTGAGTGCGCATACAAAGGAACACGAATTTGAAGCGGATAAATTAGCGCTGAAACGTTACCATGCAGCCGGTTATTCCGATGATGAGATCATTTCAACGTTCGATGTGTTGATGTACTCTTACCTGCCTTTTGATGAAGTGGAGTTCCCGATGAGTTATTACTCGACCGAAAAAATGTACATCCCCGAATCGTTTTTCGCAACCAAAAAATACCCGGTCAAAGCCGAAGAAGATTACAACGATGCCCGCAGTTCGCACCCGAATATTAAAAAACGAAAAGACGCTGCGCTGGAAGCATTTTCCGATTACAATGATTGGGGAACGGTAATCAATTCGCAGGGTGAAAGCAAATTCATTTACGTACGCAACCTGGCGCGTTTTGAAAGCCTGCGTACGGATATCATTGATGCCAATTTCGGCCAGGCGCTGTATTCCATTTTCCTACTTGAGCGTGAGTTTCCGCAATCGGTTTACCTCAAACGAATGAAGGCACAAGCGTGGTTGGGACTAACGCAGTTCAAGGTGGAAAACATGGAAAGTAAATCCATACCGGCTTCCAGTGATTATGAAGGTGAAAGCGCAGCGCTATATTTTTTCCTGAAAAAACTCAACGATAATGCCGTTTTTGCGCTGGCAATCCGCAATATATATGACATCAAAAAAGAACTTCCAGAAGACGAAGTGATCGAGGGCGTGATGGTACGTTTGCTGGAAACCATGGCTGATAATGAACAGTTTACGTTGACTAAATACGCCAAAAAGAATTTCCACGAAAGTGCCGAACTGGCCAAACCGAAAGTGGATACTGCGCAAGTAGCGGAAACACCCAAAACAGAAGATCAGAAATCGAAGTACGAAAAAATCAAAACCAAAAAAACGGTTGGGAACGACAGTTTCGACTCTACAAAATTCTACTTCTACGGCCTTTCGGATGTGATGCTTGATTCTGCTTTTATCTTGAAATTCAATGAAATTTCGAAACGCATTAAGGCTGAAAAAGAAGAGAAAATCAATCTGAGTAAACTGTCGAAAAAAGAACGGTACGAATTGGAAAAAGCCAATAAAAAAGAAGGCGTGAACACGTTGGCGATGGGACTTGATAAATACATCCTGGTGCAACCTGGTATGGTTTATTACAGAAGAAATGGTCTCGACAGGGATCAATCGGAAAAGAGTCTGAAAGATTTATATGCCGTTTTGGAAGAAACTTCTGCCGAACTGGGAATTACACAAACAACCCTCGATCAGAATAGTTTGGCAACAGACGGTACGTTGGCATTCAACGAACGCAACACCTTGTATTCCATGTTAGAGCAAACAGCGCATTATGAAGGAGTCGAAGCTTACCCGATTGATCACGATGCGTTGAAAGAAATTGAACAGCATTATGGTACATCCAACATTCTGTTTACTGCAGTTGAGCATTATTATGATCCTGAAATAAATCCCTTGCTTATTTGGGTAAGCGTGGTGCTGTTTCCAACACTTCCCATTACAGTATTGGGTTATTTACCAGCAAAATTACTCACCGGGCATCATTCCGAAATTACCGTTTTGGTACTCAATGCAACCGATGGGAAACTGGCTAAATCATCGCAAACCGATATGCGTAACAAACCGTTAAAGCACTATCTAGGAGCGCATTATTACAAAGTATTAAGCTTACTTCAACAAGCACCGAACCAATGAAACAGTCTCTGATACTAATTTGTATTGTTTTGCTCCCTGTTGCTTCTACATGGAGTCAAAAAACGGGTTTTTACGGCAAAAAAGCGTTTGTAGAATTTTCCGGGACTGGCGCGCTGCCGCTGATCAATAACTGGTATGCCGATTATAACTATTATGAAAAATCAGGGGCAGGTGTCGTTGAGGGAAAGGACCGGTTTAACGCCGGCTTTTATGGTGGAATCGGCATTATGGCTGATCCAAATGTAGCTTTTAGTTTCACAGCAGGATTGTCATATTTTAACGCAAACGGGCCTCAATCTTTGTATTATCAGGATGGAGATGATTTTAATGTAATTAGTGTCAATCATGAAAACCTCAAAATCCGCTCGCTGACATTCATGCCAATCATGCATTTTGCGACGAATAAATCAACCATTCTGCCGGCTGGGTTTTCTCATGAAATAGGATTCGGTTTTGTACGAACAAAAGTTCTGGAAAATGATTACTCTTTTGAGGGATCCGATTACAATGGAAACCAGGTAAATTACAATGGAAAAACCTACGATTTACATGATTTCATGGACAGTGTTGTCAGCGTAAATGGTGATTACATTGACTATACCAAGGCATATAAGGGCTATACGCTGATGTATGGTTTAAAAATGCGCACACCGGTTGGTAAACAACTGATGATTAATTATGGAATTCGCTATACAATTAACATTGCACCGAGGGATTACCGGTTTAACAGTACTCCGAATTCCTATGACATAGCTCTGAATGATCAAATAGCCGGGTCTGTTCGTTCAACACGATTGCGATCATTTTGCGCGCTGCAATTGGGACTAACGTATTTGTTTTGATGAAATAACTTTCACCTTCAGAAAAGTGAATGTTCGTATAGAACGTGTGAATAGAAATTATTTTCCGGTTTTCCTGTCTTCCAGCTGCTTGATACGCGCTTGCAACTCCGCTACTTGCTGCGAAAGCAAAATGATTTGTTCGCCCATCGCATTTTTGTACACCAAATCTTCTTCACCGATATTGGCCATCGATTCCAAACCAAGCAATTCAATTGGATCTTTATCTAAAATGTTAGCGATTTGAAATAATCGGGAAACGGTAATGTCGGTAACACCGCGCTCAATGTTCGAATAAGCGGCATTGGTCAAACCCAATTCGGTTGCTACATTTTCCTGACTCAAACTCTTCGTCAGGCGGGCCATTCTAATACGGATTGCGATCTCCTCTTTCATAACCCTAAAAGTACAGGAGGGACGCTTAGAAGCTATTGAGCCAAAATAGAATAAAGTCATTCTGAGTAGACTTCATTTACTTTTGTTTATTTTCCGATAGTAAAAATGTGTTTTTAATGCCTCAAACTTAATAACTTGAAGTCGCGCCACCTACATGTTCGATTGGATGCCAGGTCGTTTTAAGCTCCTGAACGTCGGTAATGAAGTACGGATTTTCCAGTGTTGCATCTGCAAAATTATGCGTGTAAATCACAATGCGTTTCACGTTTACCACAGCTCCCGCTTCCAATGCAGTTGCGTGTTCCTTATTTCCACCTGCGTAAATCACCGCGTTGATATCCATGTGCGAACCGAATTGATCCACCAATTCCGTTTCTTTTCCGGTAAGAATATTTACCACTCCGCCAGGCAGGTCAGAAGAGTTCAAAACTTCAGCAAACGTGACGGCACACAACGGTAACTGTTCCGAAGTCAGAACAATGCAGGTATTTCCACCTGCAATCACAGGCATAATTACGGAAACCAAGCCAATCAGCGACGAATCCTGCGGAGCAATAATTCCTACAACGCCCGTAGGTTCATAGGTCGAAAAGTTGAAATGCGAAGAAGCTACAGGATTTACCGCGCTGAAAACCTGGGTGAATTTATCGCACCAGCCGGCATAATACACAATGCGGTCTACAGCCAAATCGACTTCCTGAGCTGCTTTTGCCACTGTAGAACCTTGTTTTACTAATTCAGCGATAAACTGTTCGCGCCTGCCTTCGAGCATTTCCGCAATACGGTAACACACCTGGCTACGGTTAAACGCTGAGCGCTCCGACCAGCTACCAAATGCTTTCCGTGCGGCCACCACGGCATTCCGCAAATCTTTCCGCGACGATAAACACATATTAGCCAAAGGCTGTCCTTTTTTGTCAAGAGGTGTGTAATATCTTCCCGATTCAGTTCGGGGAAATTGCCCGCCGATGTAGATTTTGTATGTTTTTAGTATTTCCAAACGTTCCATAATCAATGAATTTAAAATTGAAAATGTAAAATTGAAAAGGGGGATTATCGCTTCTTCCAGTTGGCATTTTGCTTCGTTTTAAGAATAATGCTACTTAAAATAAGCAGCAGTTCTAGAGCTTCTTTCCGCAGTTTTACAATTTCTACATAATCACGTTCAATAAATTCGGTTAATAATTCTAACCAATATAAACTTTCATCACACTCTTTTTGTGAGATAGCCAGTTTGTGTATAAAATCATTTTTACTGACAGCATTTCTCGCTTCACGAATGTTAGCTCCAACAGACGTTGAGGAACGGGAAAGCTGTTTTGTAATAATGTATTCTCTTTCATTTTCTGCAATAATCTTGCATAATTTCAGGGTTTCTAAAGCGAATTCAAATGAGCGTTCTTTGATGTCTTGCGGTTTCATGATTTTAACTTTCTTAATTAAGTTAATAAAAAACCTCATTTCCAAATCACCGATTTCAGATTTTTTCCAAAATCCCCTTTTCAATTTTACATTTTCAATTAATCAAGAGTTTTCCACTTTCAAATACGCCCCCAATCCATGCAAACCGCCTTCTCTGCCGAAACCGCTTTCTTTGTAACCGCCGAAAGGCGAAGTAGGGTCGAACTTGTTATATGTATTCGCCCATACAACGCCGGCCCGGAGTTTTGTTGTGAGGTTAAAAATGCGTGAACCTTTGTCTGTCCAGACACCGGCTGCGAGGCCGTAAGGCGTATTGTTCGCTTTTTGGATTACTTCATCGATGGTGCGGAAAGTCTGAATGGTCAATACCGGCCCGAAAATCTCTTCCTGTGCTACGCGGCTCGATTGTGCTACGTCGATAAACAATGTTGGCTTGCAGAAATAACCGTTTTTCGGCAACGCACAGCTACTTTCAAAAATAGTAGCACCTTCCTGTTTTCCAATTTCAATGTACTTGCGAATGGTCATCAGCTGATCTTTGGAATTGATCGCCCCAATATCCGTGTTTTTATCCAATGGATCGCCAACATACAATGTTTCCAGGCGGTCTTTCAGTTTTTGAATTACCTGATCAGCCACCGATTCCTGCACAAACAAGCGCGATCCGGCGCAGCAAACATGTCCTTGGTTGAAGAAAATTCCATTCACAATTCCTTCCACTGCCTGGTCGATCGGAGCATCATCAAAAATGATATTGGCTGATTTTCCACCCAATTCCAGCGTGAGTTTTTTGCCTGTTCCCGCCACCGCTTTCTGGATCATTTTTCCCACGTTGGTAGAACCCGTAAAGGCAATTTTGTTTACATCCGGATGATTGACAATGGCGGAACCCGTATCACCGTAACCAGTCACGATATTTACAACCCCCGCAGGAAGCCCTGATTCGTGAATGATTTCTGCCAGCAACATTGCAGTAAGTGGTGTCGTTTCGGCTGGTTTGAGTACTACTGTATTTCCTGCAGCTAATGCCGGAGCTATTTTCCAGGCAGCCATTAACAATGGAAAATTCCATGGAATGATTTGTCCGGCCACGCCCAATGAACTCATTCTCCGGTTCGGGAATGCATAGTCCAGTTTGTCGGCCCAACCTGCATAATAAAAGAAATGATTGCAAGCCAATGGCACATCCACATCGCGTGATTCGCGAATGGTTTTACCGGAATCCAGCGATTCCACCACGGCTAGTTCACGGGCTTTTTCCTGCATAAGGCGGGCAATTCGGTAGATGTATTTTCCGCGTTCTTTTGCCGGTAGTTGAGACCAAACGGTTTCATATGCCTTGCGGGCCGCTTTTACGGCTTTGTCTACATCTGCTTCCGATCCGTAAGCCACTTCGGCGATTACTTTCTCGGTTGCCGGATTGGTTGTTTCAAAATACTTGCCCGAAGCCGGAGCCACAAATTTCCCGTCGATGTACAAATCGTAGCGCTTTTTCAGCTGCACGTGCGAAGTGCTTTCCGGACTCGGAGAATAATCCCAACCACCTGAAAAATCGAATGCCGGAGTTTCTTTATGCTTGTTTTTTGCCATTGTCGTTATCGTTAATCAATCGAGAAATAATCAGCCGATTGATACTGTCCTGTTTCTTGTTTCATGATTTGCATCAATACATCGTTGGCCAATGAACTCGCCCCAAAGCGAAACCATTTGTTGTTGAGCCAGTCGTTACCCAACGTTTCTTTCACCATTACGAGGTTGTGCAGCGCCAGTTTTGAATTGGAAATGCCGCCCGCAGGTTTCATCCCGACTTTCACTCCCGTGGCCCGGTAAAAATCCTTGATCGCACAAAGCATGGTATAAGTGACTTGCATCGTTGCAGCAGGTTGAATTTTACCTGTAGATGTTTTGATGAAATCGGCACCCGCGTACATGGCAATATCACTCGCGCGACGTACCTGGTCCAGCGAAGCCAATTCGCCCGTTTCCAGGATGACTTTCAACCGCGCTTTGCCACAAGCTTCTTTAATCGCCGCAATTTCATCGAACACAAAATTGTAATCGCCGGCCAGGAATTTACCGCGCGAAATCACCATATCGATCTCGTCGGCTCCGTTTTCAACGGCATACAACGTGTCACTGATTTTGATTGACATTGGAGCTTGTCCGCTTGGAAAAGCTGTGGATACCGAAGCAATTTTCACACCCGAATCTCCGACCGCTTTTTTGGCTTCAGCCACCATAGACGGATACACGCAAATAGCGGCCACCGTTGGCAATCCGGGTTGAAGATCATGAAGATGTTGTCCTTTGTAGCACAATTGACGCACTTTTCCCGGAGTGTCTTTTCCTTCCAAAGTTGTGAGATCGATCATGCTAAGCACCATTTTCAATCCCTGCATTTTTGCTTCGTTCTTGATGCTTCTGGTCTGGAAACGGGCTACGCGTTCTTCCACACCTACTTTATCCACCGATGGTGATAAACGAAAGTCAGGAACGTTTTTATGTATTTTGTTAGTTGTCATGTAGTCGCCACAATGGTCTGTGATTCAAAGATAGGAAAGAGTGGCAAAGAACGGGTCACTTTCGGTAAAGAACTGGTGCTAAAAGGAATTAGTAGCCGCGCGATTTATTACGCGGTTGCTAATTTTCCTTATTCCTTGTTACTTTTTCACAAGCCCGACATTGACTGTAGAAACAACACATATTATGAAAACGATTTTAACCTTAATGGCATGCAGTATCATCGGGATGATGTTCTCACAATCAACAGCGCCATTGGATGTAAAAGTGCTGAGCGAAAGCGGAAAACCTTATGCAGGCGACAAGATTTATTTTGTGGGCCAAACATCTAAAACTTCCTTTTCGGGAGTGACTAACGCAGCCGGAAAATTTCACATTGAATTGCCGGCGGGTGATGTTTACGATATCCGTATTATGAGTATAGGTGATGAATTGGAATACAACACGCTCGAGATTCCTGCCCTGAAAGAGGGAGAACGATACGAAATGATGGAACTGGAAATCATGTATGAAGCTGCTACGAATTATACGTTGGATAATCTGCAGTTTGACACCGGAAAATCGACGTTGAAAACGGTTAGTTTCCCCATTCTGGATAACGTAGCTGAATTGATGTTGCTGAAACCAGCCATGAAGATCGAAATTGCAGGTCATACCGATAGCGATGGTGATGATGCCGCAAATCTGGTATTATCTCAGCAACGTGCTGATGCGGTAAAACAATACCTGGTCAAAAAAGGAATTGCAGCAAACAGAATGACGGCCAAAGGTTACGGTGAATCTCACCCGACAGCGGATAATGCAACCGCAACAGGCAAACAGCAAAACCGCCGTACGGAAATAAGGATTTTGTAGTAGGCTCGGGACGCATCCCGGACCAATTACAAAAACATGACATTGACGCATCACGAGCCAATATTGTTATTGAAAACCAAACAGGCCCGCGATTAATCGCCGGCCTGTAAATGAATTGTATATTGAATCCGGAATATGTTCCGGATTCATGTCAATCAGGCTTTGCCCAATTGATGTAATAATCGTAAATGTTGCCAAATTGCACCGCCGAATGTACGGTGATAATGATACGGAACACCAAATTCCTGGGCGGTTTTACGAACAATACTGGAGATCTTCGGGTAATGAATGTGTGAAATATCCGGGAACAGGTGATGTTCGATCTGATAATTCAAACCACCGACATACCAGGTGAACGCCGGATTCCAGCGAGAGAAATTGGCCGTGGTCATCATTTGATGTTTTGCCCAGCTGATTTCTTCGTTTTTATCGTCGTATGTTTCTTTGGTCAAAAATTCGGTTTCCGGCATCACGTGAGCAATCTGGAATACAAACGCAAGGATCGATCCGCACACAAAATGCATGGTAAAGAATCCGATCAGCCATTGCCACCAGGCGATATCCATGATCAACATTGGAATCAACGCAATGTATACGTAATAAGCAATTTTCGAAACAATCAGGTAAGAAAGTGATTTTCCAAGGCTCGTGTTCTGAGATTTCAACAAACCGTTTTTGTGATAGCGGATCAATTGCATGAAATCTTTGTTCGTCATCCAGGAAAGGGTCATCAATCCATAAAAGAACCAGGCATAAAACACTTGAAAACGGTGCATTTTTTTACGGGGTTCATTCGGAGAGAAACGTAATACGCCAACAGGAGCGATGTCTTCGTCCATGTCGTGTACATTGGTAAAGCTGTGGTGCAACACATTGTGCTGAATACGCCAATTCGTACTGTTACCGCCGAGAATTTCCATGGAGAAACTCATGGCGCTGTTTACCCATTTGTAGCGGGAAAACGAACCGTGGTTAGCATCGTGCATAATTGAAAGTCCGATTCCGGCCATTCCAACACCCATTATTCCTGCAAATAAAAACATGGCCCAGGCATTATCAATAACGCCGAACACCATTAGAAAATAGGGCAAAAGATAAAGTGAGAACATCAACGGTACCTTCAATAGAATGCGCCAGTTCCCGTATTTCTTTAGGTTGTTGCTTTTTAAATATTCGTCAACGCGTTGTGAGAGTTTTTTTGAAAACGCATCACTTTTGGTGAGTTTTATATACTGCATAATTCTGTGAAATACAAGGAAATAAGAGTATTTCGAAAGCAAATATAAGCATTCTAACAGGCCGTAGGTTGTGTTTTTCGACGAATTCTTACATTCCTATGTGGAAAAGACTGTTTATGAGCTACTAAGCAATTGTTAAAATTTACTTTCCGTTCCAATTGGTCATTGTCAGTCCTAATCCGATGGTTGCAAAACTCTTGATAAATTCGGTGGCGGTTGCGATACGTTCGGTGAGTGTTTCACGTTCTTCAGCTCCCCATTCGCCCAAAACATAATCGACTTGTTGTCCTTTATGGAAATCACTTCCCACTCCAAAGCGAAGCCGCGTGTATTCTGTTGTGTTGATGGTCGCCTGTATGTCTTTCAAACCGTTGTGTCCGCCGTCGCTGCCTTTTCCTTTCATGCGTAATTTACCAAATGGAAGTGCCAGATCATCGGTAATTACCAACAGGTTTTCGCGCGGAATTTTTTCCTGCTGCAGGTAATAATTAACCGCCTTTCCCGAAAGATTCATGTAAGTCGTTGGTTTCACAAGGATCAGTATTCGACCTTTGTACTTAACCTCCGCTTTTTCGGCCACTTTTTGTGTTGAAAAGGAACCGCCGAGTTCTTTGGCAAGGGCTTCAACTACCTTGAAACCAATATTATGACGTGTTTCGGCATATTTTGCTCCGGGATTTCCAAGTCCGACTATCAGGTATTTCATCTGCTTACATTTGCGGTACAAAGATAAATGCAATGATCAATTAGGAATGTAAAATTGAGAATGTAAAATTGAAAAGGAGATTTTGGTGGGAGCGCAACTTTTGGAAACAATAATCAGATTAGTTTTTATAAGAATTGAAATGATGGTTGAGCGGGCCTTCCTTTTCAATTTTGACATTTTTAATTATTTTGGACGATCACGTTGCAGGAATTCCGTCAGATTTTCTTTGTATTTCCGGCCGATCGGAAGCGATTGATTATCACGCAGAGAAACCTTCAGGCTGCTCGACCGAATGATGAATTTTGGGTTCACAATGTGTGATTTGTGAATGCGGACATGTGTTTCTTTCAAAAACTCTTCCATGGCCGAAATACTGATGCGCAGTAATCTGGGTTTGAAGTCTTCTGAAATCAGTTCGCAATAATTACCGCTGGCTTCTATATGAACCAGTTTCGATATGTTAACGGTTACGCTTTCTGATTCCACATGAATGTCCCGGAATTGGTCTGCGGTTTCTGATGTATGGTTGAGTTTGTAAAGCGCCAGTTGCAGATTGGCTACCAGCGTTGGTTTATCAACGGGTTTGATCAGGTAAGCCTGGGGATTGGTTTTGATGGCCGCTTCAAGAGTTTCAACATCACTGAATGCTGTGATGAAAATAAACGGTTGTCCGGTGTTTTTGGCAATATATTCACCAATACGCACGCCACTCATACGTTCTTCAAGATTGATGTCGAGCAGTACCACGTCCGGTTTTTCGATGTGCAACTTTTCAATGGCCTCAATACGGTTTTTGGCAATGCCGCAAACGGTAAATCCGGTCTCGATACAGGTTTCTTTAATAAACTCTGCAATGATTAATTCGTCTTCACAAATGAGGATTTTCATGTGTCTATTGTAAAGGGATTTTCAGGAACCAGTGTGCTCCATTATCATTTCGCCATTCGGTAGTACCGCCAATTTGTTCCATCAATAACTGTATGGCTTTTATGCCTAGCGAATTGCTGGTTGCCGGATCAAAATCGGCTTCGAAGCCTTCACCGTCGTCGTTGATCTCTACCAGTAACCGGTGATCGATTTGAGTGGTGACAATCCGGATTGTCAATTCGTCCTTATTGGTGTGTTTGAGCGAGTTGAAGATGATCTCGTTGGTTGCCAGTCCAATAGGAATCGCCTTGTCGATCGGAAGAAAAACGATATCGCCCTCGCAGGAAAATTCCACATCAATCACACTTGCCGTTCCGATAATGGATTCACCCAGATTATAAAGGTATTGGCGAATATCTACCAGCTCATTGGTTTGTTCGCGGTACAGCATTTCGTGTACCATTGCCATGGCATTGAGTTTCATTTCCGATTGGCGAATGAAGCTGTCAATGCTTTGATCGCCCGCATATTTTTCCTGTAAACGCAAAAAACCAATCATTAGCTGGAAATTGTTTTTCACCCTGTGATGCAGTTCTTTGAACAGAAATTCTTTGTCGCGAATGAGTCCGGCGAGTTGAATATTGTTGGCACTCAATTCGGTTGATTGCGCCTCGATGCGTTTTTTGGCTAAGCGGAACTGTATGGACAACAAAATGGCTATTAACAACAAAATACCGATAATGATGAGTACAACAACCAGGTAGCTAAATTGTTTTTCTTGGATGTTCTGCTCTTTTTCAAGTAATTTTTTCTCCCGGTTCAATAATTTTCGCGCCTCATTTACCCGTACAATTTCGCGTTCCTTTTTAACCGATTCGTATTTTTCTTCCAGTTCAGCCACATCTTTCGAATAACGCGATTCATTTTGTCGTTCTACTTCGTGCAACAGTTTGTGCGTATGGGTCAGCGCTTTTTTGTAGTCGCCCGTTTTTTCGTACACATTGGCTAAAACCTGGTGCACTTCCTTTTTTCTATGGGCCAGCATGGCATACGAATCAATCCAACCTAAAATGCTTTCGCCGGTTTTAATCACTTTTGGGTAGTCGCGATTGTTGTAATATTCATGAAAAATGGTAATCAGCAGATTGTAATATTGATCCGGATAACGATCCTTAAAAATCAAAAGCGCCTCGTTGTAACGTACAATAGCAGACTTGTGGTTTCCCATAACGGAAAAGGAAAATCCGAGTTCGGAAAGCAGCCGGCCCTTTACATCGATTTTTTCGGGGATATTGGTGTGAACCAGTACGGAATCGAGTAGTTGAGCGGCTCTGTTGGCGTATTTCGGATTTTGCTCTGATACGGATAGCTGGTTCAATGTGGAAGCATAAGTGTTGATATACCGGACTCTTCCCCAGGTATCCAGGTCTTTTTTTAACAGAGTAAATCCACCTTCGAGCACTTTTTTTGCCTGTTGAATATTTCCCAGATACAGGTAAACACCAGCGCGAAATTCCTTCACAAACAAAATCAGGTGCGGATCACCGTATTCCATGGCCAGTGAATCGGCTTTCACTAAAACGCGTAAAGCCTCATTATCTTCGTAGAGATCCGTTAAGTTGATTCCTTTCAAGTAATGTAAGCCCGTAAGAACCAATGTTTTTTGTGGTCCGTTATAACCCAACTGTTTGGTAAGCAGTTGATTGCTTTGGGCGTAGTTCGACTGCTCCCTCAACTGTAATGCTTTCAGGTAATGCCAGGCGACCGACTCACGCGTGTTTTTCTTGTAGACATCTTTGGCCGGGATCTGGTCCCTGAACCGGTAAGCATAATAGTATTCAATGAAAAGAGAATCGAAGTGAATCTTTTTTCCGTTGAGTTGAATGGTGTTTTGAGAAAATCCGGTGAAGTGCAGGGTAGAAATAACGAAGAGAAGAAGCCATTTTTGACGCATACCTGTTATTGTTGATGTTTTCCAAACGGAAAATCGTCGCTTTTATAATTGGGAATTAACTGATCGAAAGATCGTTTAAATAAATCAATTAAAGACCAATTTTTTTGGGTAGGCAGAAAACGTACAACAAGTTCGTACACAACAATTGCGGAAATAATGAGCAGTGCGGGCATTTCTTTTTAAGCTAAATTAATTGATCATTTCAGGCCCTGATCGTTGAGCGGGACAAACAACCAGTAATTGGGATAAACAACATAAGGTAAATGAAAATGTAAAATTGAAAAGGTGGGCGCTATTAGAATGTTTTCAATTCCTAATTCTGGCAAAGACAAATTTGATCAAGGTTTCCGAAAACAACGTTCCTACCAAAATCTCCTTTTCAATTTTCAATTTTGCATTCATCATTCAACATTCATAATTGCATTTATCTTTGCACCATGGTTAACAACGAACAACTCAAGGAAATCAATCAGCGAATCGCTGCTATTGCAGACTACCTGAAAATTCCTGAGAAAAAAATGCAGCTCAAAGAAGACGAACTGAAAACGCAGGATCCGGGTTTTTGGGACGATGCCAAAAAGGCGGAAGAATCCATGAAAGCGATCCGTGCATTGAAGTTTTGGATCGATTCGCATGCCAATCTGCAGAGTCAATATGACGATTTGGAGGTACTCATTGAGTTTTCGAAAGAAGGTGCTGCCGAAGAATCGGAAGTGGAAGAAGCGTACAAAAAGTTGTTGAACGAAGTTGAAGAAGTTGAGTTGAAAAACATGCTTTCGGGCGAAGAAGACGGCCTGAGTGCAGTGCTTCAGATTACAGCCGGAGCAGGCGGAACCGAAAGCTGTGACTGGGCTTCGATGCTCATGCGCATGTACATGATGTGGGGACAGAAAAACGGTTATAAAATCACGGAACTCAATTACCAGGATGGTGATGTTGCCGGTGTAAAAACCGTGACACTTGAGTTCGACGGGCAGTTTGCGTTCGGTTATCTGAAAGGCGAAAATGGCGTTCACCGACTGGTACGCATTTCTCCGTTTGACTCCAATGCCAAACGCCACACTTCGTTTGTTTCCGTATACGTTTATCCGTTGGTGGATGACAACATTGAGATTTACATCAATCCGGCAGATTTGTCATGGGATACATACCGTTCGGGTGGGGCAGGAGGACAAAACGTGAACAAGGTTGAAACAGCCGTTCGTTTGCGTCACGCACCTTCAGGCATTATCATCGAAAACTCCGAATCGCGTTCGCAATTGGCCAACAAGGAAAAAGCCATGCAGTTATTGCGTTCACAGCTTTACGAACTTGAATTGCGCGCCCGTTTGGAAAAACGTAACGAGATTGAAGCCGGCAAGAAAAAAATAGAATGGGGATCACAAATCCGCAACTACGTCATGCATCCGTATAAATTGGTAAAAGACGTACGTACCGGCCATGAAACGGGCAATGTGGAAGCAGTGATGGACGGCGACATCAACGAATTCCTGAAAGCGTATTTGATGACTTACGGAAGTTAACATTTTTTCAGCATTGCAGGACTTTCATCCGTGCTTTT
Source organism: Candidatus Fluviicola riflensis (assembly GCA_002243285.1). Lineage (GTDB taxonomy): Bacteria > Bacteroidota > Bacteroidia > Flavobacteriales_D > Crocinitomicaceae > Fluviicola > Fluviicola riflensis. The sequence continues at coordinate 175,000 of CP022585.1, forward strand.
GATTAATTTAAAGCCTTAAACCAAACAGATGGATTCTCCGGTTCTTTTCTCTGAAAAACAGCGCTTTAAACAATGGTGGTTTTGGTTAATTCTTTTTGCGGTGAACGCGATTTTCCTTATTGGAGTTGTGCAGCAGGTCATTCTCGGAAAACAATTCGGGGATAAGCCAATGAGTGATACCGGCCTTTGTATTGTTGCGGGAATATTCCTGGCGATCACCCTGATTCTAAGCTTTAGCCAATTGCATACCATCATTACCCGGGAAGGAATAGTTGTTCGCTTAATTCCTTTTCATTTCGGGTTTAAACGCTATACCTGGGACCAGTTTTCAAAAGTGTATGTCCGCGAATATTCGCCCCTGACAGAATATGGCGGCTGGGGATTGCGCTATAGTATTTCAGGATACGGAAAAGCATACAACATAGCTGGAAAGCAGGGACTGCAACTGGAATTTCACAACGGGAAGAAATTGCTTATCGGTACGCAAAAAGCGAAAGAATTAAAAGCGGTTCTTGAAAAACTGGTGCCGCAACCCGATTTGTAAACGGTATCCATTACTTTTAGAATTCAAAAATTTACATCCATGGCCGACGAAGAAAAAATACAGATTTACCACAATGCGATGTGCTCTAAAAGTCGTGAAGGAATGTGCATGCTCGAAGAATTGGGCGACGAAGTAGAAATTGTCGAATACACCAAAAATCCGCTCACCGAAGAACAACTTTCGGAATTGATCGCCAAATTGGGAATTAGGCCGAAACAATTGGTTCGTACCAAGGAAGAAATCTATAAAACCAAATTCGCCGACCGCAAAATGACGCCCAAACAATGGATCAAAGCGATGATCAAATACCCCGAATTGATGGAACGCCCGATTGTGGTGAAAGGAAACAAGGCAGTGATTGGCCGTCCACCAACATTGATTACCGAACTTATTCAATCATAATCTTAGCTTGATGTTAAAAGAATTCGATTTTTTGCTCAAAATGCTGCCTGAGATTCTCGTAGCAGCCGCCTGCGGGACCATCGTGGGAATTGATCGGGAGATCAAAAACAAAGCCGCCGGAATTCGTACGCACGTACTTATTTGCGTGGGAGCAGCCATTTTTACATTGGTCGGAATCAGTTTCGGTGAAGGCTCGGATCCAACACGTGTTATTGGACAAATTATTACCGGAATCGGATTTTTGGGCGGTGGCGTTATTTTTAAACAAAGTGATCGTTTGGTAGGAATTACCAGCGCTGCGTTTATCTGGTTCATTGCGGCAATCGGTGTGCTGTGTGGCTTGGGTTATTTGCTTTCGGCCGGTATTCTCACCATTGGATTTGTGATTTTGACGAACGTTCTGAAATACCTGGAACAGTTTGTAGAAAGCAAGCAAAAACCTGAGGTAAGGACTAAGAAAACGAAAAGTCCGGGGGAGCCGGAAGAGGAAGAATAGCTGCTGATTAGTCAATTACTAATTCATAACGAAATGTACTCACCGTCCAAATGGCTATTGCGGTGCCAAGTGTTTGGTTTGAAACAAGGAGGATGATGTTTCCGTCTTTTCGATTCATGACGCACTCGAAGTTGGTTGTGAATTGAATTCCTTCAATGGATTTTTGTATGTCATCTTCTGTAATATGATCTCCAAGCCGCGAAACGATTTCTTCTTTCAACTGATCTTCATCTACGGCTGAAACACCGGCTATCGTAATGGTTTTTTTATCCATTTTCACCGGGTATATCATGACACTCAATGGCATCGTATCACCGCCGAAAGGTGCGGCTTTTAATTCTAAAAAAGAAGTGTCTTTTTCTGATAAAACCAATCCGTAAAACCCGTAAAAATTGATAATCTCCATTGGAACGTGCGGATCGGATAGCTCACCGATTGCTTTGGGATCAGCGCCTTTTTTTGTTGTTTGGAATTTCCATTCGGGTATTTCAATGGTGTCTGTTCCTACAGTAAAATTGGAGTACTTCCAGGAAATTTCATACGATGTATCTGTTTCCGCTAAAACGCGCGCCTCTATAGCAGATTTAGCTTCTGCTTTGGGGCCGATTCTTCCGTTTGATGTACGTTGAATCGTTGTTGAATAAGTATAGTGATTCGCATCATTCGTTTTCCAATCGGCCTTTACAAAAATGGAGTCTCCTGAGAGCACAATTTGCCCGTGGAGAAAACCATTCAGCAACAAAAAAAGTAATAGTACCGGGTTCTTCATACGTCAGTGAAATTATGGTTACAATCCTTCCAGCATTTTCATTACTTCGGGCCGTTTGCGTGTAGAAACCGGAATCATGGAACCGTCATTTAAGATCAAATGGCCGCCTTCGGTTTTCACATATTCGCGAATACATTTGGTATTGATGAGGTGCGATTGATGCACGCGGTAAAATCCCTGGTCGGAAAGCAGATCTTCAAATTCCTTCAAGGTCTTGGTTACCATCATTTTTTTGCCGCTGTTGAAGTAAAAGCAGGTGTAATTCACATCGCTTTCGCAACGAACGATATCAGTAATCGTGACAATATTGATTTTATCCTGTGAATGCAACGCCAGGCGTTCGTGCGGTTTCGCGTGATTTTTCAGGGAATCATTCAACAAACGGTACTTCGCATTTTCGTTCAGGTGCTGCCGGCGAAATTTATCCAATGCGTTCACCAATTCGTCCGGATCGATGGGCTTGAGTAAATAATCGATTGCTGCGTAGCGAAATGCCTTGATCGCATGCGCGTCCGAAGCGGTGATGAACACAATTTTGAAGTTAATTTCCGGCAATACATCCAATAAGTCAAATCCGCTGCCATCCTGCATTTGGATGTCGAGAAACAAAATATCGGGTTGGATTTTCTTTAGCAATTTAGCGCCTTCCACCACGCCACCGGCTTCGGCAATCACTTCCACATCGGTGGCATAAGTAAGCAGGTCTGTGCGGAATGTTTGCCGCGCCTGTTCACTGTCGTCTATGATGATGGCTTTGATCATGGTTCTAAAATTATCCAAAATTCGGTAGAATTGATTTCGGTGTGGAAACTTTGCTGTTATTCGGGAAATTTTTTAATTGTAAATAGCGACACGTAATATTGCAAATTTACGTGGATGAATCAGGCACGTAAATTTGCAATATTACGTGGGCTTAAAAATCATCAAACCACCAAAACCCTCACCACCACTTTCGTCCCAACCGCACCACCATTCTCATCTTCCAGATCAATAATCTCCAGCGAAGAACTTCCCGCATCACTTTGCTGTAGATCAAGGCGTTCCTGCGTCACACGCAAGGCGGTCGATTGATGGTACGTTTCCTTGCTTTTTTCATTCAGGCGACCGGCATTTTTGCGGCCAATTCCGTTGTCAGTTACCGTACATTCCACAAACTCGCCTTTGTCGGAAAAGTGAATGTAAATCTGCCCGCGTTTATCCGCCTGTTCTTCACCGAAACGGAAGCCGTGTTTAATCGCATTTTCAACAAACGGTTGCAACAGCATCGGTGGTAATTTGATGAAATCTTTCTCCAGCGATTCATCAAATGTGATCGTATAATCAAAGCGGTTTCCGGTACAATATTGTTCGATGAGCAGGTAATTTTCCAGCGTTTGGATTTCTTCGTCAAGCGTAATGTGTGTGTTGCGCGAATTGTCGAGAATCTGGCGCATCAGTCGTGAGAATTTCGCCAGGTAATACCGCGCTTCCTGCTCATTTCCGTTGCCGATTTGCGATTGAATCGAATTGAGTGCATTGAAAATAAAATGCGGATTCATCTGTAAACGCAAGGCTTTTTGTTCCAGTTCCACAACTTCTTTTTCCAGTTGAAAGCGTTGTTGCATTTCACGTGATTTCCTGCGGATGCGATTGGTTTGCCATCTGAAAATGCCGAGGAGAACACCAACTCCAAAGCCAATTTCCAACAAAATGAACCACCAGCGCTGCCAGAAAGGGGCCGTAATTTCGATGGAAATCAATTGCGGTTTTTTATTCCAGACACCGTCTTCGTTGCTGGCTTTTACCATAAAGGTGTAGTTCCCCGGACTGATATTGGAATAAACGATACTGTGCTGGTGTGTTTCGGGCGACCAATCGGCATCAAATCCAACCAGTTTCCATTTGTATTTTACCGCTTCGGGATTACTGAAATTAATCGCGAAAAAGTTGAAACTCAGGTGATTCTGATCGTAAGGTAAATGCAATTCCCGCACCGCATTCCAGTCGCCGATGGCTGATTTATAGGCCGTAGAATTCAGCGGTTCGTAAAACAAACGTACATCGGTAATACTGGTAATCGGTTCGTGTTTGTTGCTGCGCGAATTGGCCGGATTGTAGCGCGATAAACCATTGATGGTTCCAAACCAAATCGTGCCGTTCGGATCGTTGAACACCGCATTCTGACAGGTTTCGATTCCGGTAAAACCTTCTCCTTTACCAAAATGTTTGATCGAAACAGGCTTGCGTTGGCCATTTAGCCGGATATAATCCAAACCCGTTTCCGAACCCACGATGAGGTTGTTCCGTTTGTCGACAGTCAGCAAATACACATTCGAAGAAGTCAACCCGCTCGTATGATCATAATTGACCGGAATCTTGCTTCCGTTGTAAATGGAAACGCGCGCAATTCCCGATCCTGCCGTCCCGATCCACAAATAACCGCTGTTGTCTTCGGCGAGGGAACGAATGGCGTTGGAACGCAAACCTTGCTTGGTGCGTACATGTAATCGGATCGGTCGGCCATTTTCTACCACACCCACACCGTTATTATCGGTTCCGTACCAAATGCGGTTCTGGTGGTCCAAATGAATAGATGTTAATCGGTCTTGTAACAAGCCTTTACTCACAGTAATAAACGTAATTTCCGGACGCAGTGTTCCGTTCGGGACCAGTTTGATAAGTCCCGAACCCGCTGTAGCGATCCAAATCACACCATCTTTATCGGTGACCATTCCGCGTACATAGATTTGTTCCAGTCGGGGAATGAGTTCAAAACTTGCTCCGTCATAAGCATAAACGCCCTGGCCATCGGTTCCGAAATACAGCCAACCATCGTTGCTTTCGGTGGTAGCTTTTACTTTCACATCGGCAAAACCATTCTGCCCGCTAAATGTGCTAAACCGTGACTGCGAAAGCACGGTCAATCCTTTTTGTGACGTACCGATCCAAAGCCGTTGCCTGCTGTCGCGAAAGATGCTGTAAATGTAATTGCCTCCCAATCCGGAAGAAACATCGTAGGTCGTAAACAGTTTCCCGAAATAATTACAGATGCCGCCGCCGGAAGTCCCGAACCATAAACTTCCGCTGTTATCCTGTGTGATGCTTCGCACATGATTATTGCTCAAACCTTCTTTTTCGGTAAGGGTTCCGAAAACTTTGGTGAGCGAATTGTAATGAACAATCCCGTGATTGAGTGTACCAAACCAAACGTTGTTGTCGTCATCGCAAAAGATGTCGAGTACCGTTCGGGTATACAATTCATGGTGCCAGTCGATGCGTGAATAATGATAGCCGTCGTAAACATAAGCGCCATCACCATAAGTCCCGATCCAGATAAATCCATTCGGGCCTTCTTTCACCACATTGATTGCGTTGGACATATAGCGGGATTCCTTGCTCAGGGGTTTCAACACGCGTTGATTCCCTTTTTTATCGATGCGAAAAAGCCCTTTTCCGGTTGCCAGCCAAATCCGGTCCTTTCGATCAATGAGAACGCTGTTGATTGTCGTTTTCGGCAAACGGATCTTATCAGAAACCGAAGTAAATCGGCCGTTTTTAAAGTACATTAGTCCGTCGCTCGTCGCCAGCCATTTCCCGTCATTCCGGTCGATTGCAATATCGTAAACAATCACCGGCTCGCCTTTTGTAAGCGGTTGGTAATTGGTAAACGATTTCCCGTTGTACATGGAAATTCCGCTATCGGTCGCAATCCAGAGGCGATGTTTACTGTCTTCTTTTATCTTGCGGATATAGCTGCTTATAAGCCCGTTTTTTTCGGTGAATGTTTCAAATCGCGTTCCGTCAAACCGGCAAAGTCCGCCGCCTCTTGTTCCCAGCCACAAATATCCTCTGTGATCCTGCAGCATGGTATAAACCTGCGATTGCGCTACACCGTCTTTTACGGTGAAATTTCGGAAATTGTACTGCTGGCCCCAGCCCGAAACGGAAAGGAGTAATCCGATGAAAAGTAACCGAAATGATGTTGCCAACGAATGGGATTTTTGTGGTGCTAATGTACTGTTTTGACACTAAAATCAATGAAAAAATTACACCGGTAAAAGTTCCGTAATATTGCGGGATTACTGAATTTAACATGCTTTAAATCAGTTGTTTAAGTACATTTTTTGACGAAAACAAATAAAATTCTTTTGCAGGAAGACCATCTCAACCGATAGTTTAATCAATAAACTATGGCGCTTTCTATCCCAATAACCGCGAATAATAAAGTAGCCTGCATCCTCTTTCAAATTGATACTAAGTTCACCCTATAAATTATCATGGGAGCAGCATGAAACGAATCATCAATCAATGGAAACGTTACCGCGAATGGCGTAAACGCACCAAAAAAACCAGGAGGCGCATTCAGGCGACAGTTCTGGTCGTTTTCCTGATTTGGTATGCACAATGTTTACCGGATGAATTGTTTCAGGACAGCACTTCCACCGTTTTGGTCGACCGTAACGGAAACTTGCTTGGTGCGCGCATAGCAGACGACGGCCAATGGCGATTTCCCGAAACGAAATATGTTCCTCCAAAAATGGCGACCTGCATCATCGCATTCGAAGACCGTAATTTTCACAACCATATTGGTATTAGTGTCAAAGGAATAGGCCGGGCGATCATCCAGAATTCGCGCAGTGATAAAATTGTCAGCGGCGGAAGCACTATTACGATGCAGCTGGCGCGGATCATGCGTAAAAATCCACCGAGAACTTACAGCGAAAAACTACTGGAAATGGTCCTGGCAACCCGCATCGAATTGCGCTACAGCAAGCAGGAAATCCTGGCATTATACGCTTCTCACGCTCCGTTTGGTAACAATGTTGTGGGACTCGACGCCGCAGCCTGGCGGTATTTTGGCCGAAGCGCTCATCAACTCAGCTGGGCCGAAAGTGCGACACTGGCCGTTCTTCCAAATGCTCCGGGACTTATTTACCCGGGGAAAAATCACAATTTATTACTGAAAAAACGCAATCGATTGCTGCGTTATCTCTATGAAAACAGAACGCTTGACAAAACTGAATACGAATTGGCCCTCACCGAGCCATTGCCAGAAAAACCGGTTCCTGTACCGCATTTAGCACCGCATTTGCTGGATCGACTCATCGCTGAAGGACACAAAGGGGAGCGAATTATTTGTACGCTTCAAAAAGACATCCAGGAAAAAGCGATCCATCAATTGCAGTTGCACCACCAGATTCTCAGTGACAACCGCATTATGAACGGAGCAGTAATGATTACCGATGTAAATACCGGCGAAATTTTGGCCTACGTTGGAAACACAGTTACCACCGAAGAAGAATATGCCGGAAATGTAAATTGCATTATGGCCCCGCGCAGCACCGGAAGCATTCTCAAACCCTTATTGTATGCCAAAAGTCTGGAAGCGGGGCAATTGACACCTAGTATGCTTATCACCGATGTGCCCTCACAATTCGGGAGTTTCTCGCCCAAAAATTATTCGGGTCAGTTCGATGGCGCTGTTCCCGCCAACCAGGCACTTTCAAGAAGTCTGAATATTCCGATGGTACATTTGCTGGAAGAATACGGCGTCACCAAATTTCGGGATGACCTCCGGGAATATGGCTTCACAACGTTTCATCAATCGGCCCGGCATTACGGACTTTCATTGATTTTGGGCGGTGCGGAAGTGAAGCTCTTCGACCTCAATAAAGTGTACACACAAATGGCGCAGGAACTGAAATTCGGGAAACGGACTTCGGTTGGTGTTCTCAAAAAGAATATCAAGGAAATTCCTTCCGCACAAAGACTCACCGACCATGGATGCATCTACGCTACTTTCGATGCGATGATCGAAGTCAACCGTCCGGATGAAGACAACAACTGGAAGATTTTCAGTTCGTCGCAAAAAATAGCCTGGAAAACCGGAACCAGTTTCGGATTCAGAGACGCTTGGGCAGTTGGAATAACACCGAAATATGTGGTGTCGGTTTGGATTGGAAATGCCGATGGCGAAGGCCGGCCCGGACTAACGGGAGTAAAAGCTGCCGCACCGTTGTTATTCGATTTGTTTCGGCAATTACCGCAAGCAGATCTTTGGTTCAGTGTTCCAAAAAAGGAAATGAAAACCGTTGCTATTTGCCGGGAAAGTGGCCATCGTGCCGGAGAATATTGTGAAACTGTTTTACAAAAGCGCATTCCGGTGACATGTCTCAAAACCATTGTTTGTCCGTACCATCAGCGGGTGTTTTTAGACCAAACCGGAACGCTTCGCGTAGACAGCGAATGCGCCAGCGTCTTTGAAATGCAGCGTGTGAATCGGTTTGTTTTGCCGCCGGTTATTGAGCGTTATTACGCCTTGAATCATCCAAATTATTGCATTCTACCCGATTTCAAACCCGAATGCATGGCAAAAATCGCCTATGGCTCACTGCACATCGTTTACCCGAAAGCAGGAAGTAAAATCTATGTGCCAATCACGGTCGATGGCCAACCCGGAAAGGTCATTTTTGAAGCCGGACACCGCAAAAACGCAACCCGAATTTACTGGCACCTCGACGATTATTACCTGGGCGAAACCAAAGACGTGCACCAGTTTTCGCTCAATCCGCCGGTTGGAGCGCATTGTCTCAAACTCATCGACGAAAACGGTATTTCATCTACGGTCAATTTTGAGATTATCGGTTCTTCGAACCCACGAAAGAGATGATATTTCATCGGCCAGCATGGATGTTTTTCTCCCACGAATTCACGAATTATGGCTCGCCTAACGGACTCGCTTTTTAAATATTGGTCATCTAATTATTATTTGACAAAACGTTTGTATGCATCACCAGCGTGTCCGTTAGGCGCGCAAAAAAATTCGTGAATTCGTGGGAATCATTTTTTCAGGCTTTTATCAGCTAGCTGATAAAAAAAACATGCAATTCATTCGTGGCTAAAAAAGTGCAAACCATTTACCTTTGCTGGATGAATTTAAATCAAATCACCATTCCCGTTTTGGATCTTCAACGATCAATCGCTTTTTACCAAACGCTTGGCTTACAACTGATCGTGCATTCCAACGACCATTATGCGCGATTTGTTTGTCCGGAAGGCAGAACTACTTTTTCATTGCACGTAGTTTCCGAATTGCCTTCCGGTGATGGCATCTGGATTTATTTCGAGGTCGAAAGCGTGGACGGAGAAGTCGCGAAACTTGAAACCGCAGGAATCATTTTTGAAGACCAACCAACCGATCAGCCGTGGTTGTGGCGCGAAGCCCGGTTAAAAGATCCTGATGGAAATCAATTACTGATTTACCATGCCGGCGAAAACCGCTTGAATCCACCATGGAGGCTGTAATGAAAATCATCAGTTGTTGTAAATGATTGTTTTTGTGACGATTATCACGCCATGAGTGCTGCCGTTAGGAGCGCAAAAATCTGTGCATCTGTGGTAGAGGAAATGAGGCATGATTCATAGCATGCAGAATCTATTGTATTCTGCTGACAATTATTTCGTCATTTTAATTTTATTGCTACTTTTACCCTCGAAAGTTGAACATTAAAATCACAACCAGATGAGTATTTTTGGAATCGTATTGTTTCTTTTAATTGGCGGAATGGCCTTTTGGATGCTATTGTTTTTATTAGGATTCATCGTTCCTTATTGGATTCACCTGGGTGTAATGCAACAACTGCGTCCAAAGAAAGTTTTTGAAAAAGACGAAGAAGAAACGCACTAAGTTTCCCTTCCCTCAAGATATTAAAACGTCTTATTTACTCCGGTAAGTAAGACGTTTTTGTTTGCTGTATAGTGATGGAAGGTTTCTCCGTTCGGGTAACTAATCTTATTTTTGAAGAGTATACCGATCTATTATGAAACAACTACTCCTACTTATCGCTTTCACAAGCGCAAGCGTTACGTATTTCTTCGCTCAGGAACATCTCCACTGCGGAACCGACGAAATGCACCAACAGCTGTTTCAGCAACATCCCGAATACAACGCTGGCATTCAGAACGCACACGAACAATTACAAGCCTTTACAAGTGAATACCTGCAAGCTGCACACCCGAAATCAGGAGCAGCGTACATCATTCCGGTAGTGTTTCATGTCATTCACAACTACGGAGATGAAAACATCAGTGATGCGCAAATCTTCGATGCTGTTGAACAAGTCAACATTCAATTCCGTAAACTCAATGCCGATACGTCCGAGATCGTGAGTGCTTTCCAATCCATTGCCGCCGACGCGCAGATTGAAATTCGCCTGGCGCAAATTGATCCCGACGGAAACTGTACCAATGGAATCACCCGAACGCCTTCTCTGCTTAGTTATATCGGTGATCATGCAGTAAAAAGCCTCATCCAATGGCCACCCGATAAATACCTGAACATCTACGTTTGTATTGGAGCTGCCGGATTGGCCGGTCACGCATTAATGCCACTGGTCGCTGATACAATTCCCGAATGGGACGGAATCGTAATGCAGCACAGTTACGTCGGAACTATCGGAACATCCGACTATTTCAGACGAACTGTTCTTTCGCACGAAATCGGACATTATCTCAACCTTCAGCACATTTGGGGCGGGAATAATGTTCCGGGTTTTCCATACCTGCCAGTCGGCGCAGCGGGAAATTGTGCTTATGACGATGATGTACTCGATACGCCAAATACCATCGGCTGGTCATCATGCAACATGAATGAATACTCTTGCGGCGAACTTGAAAACGTGCAGAACTATATGGATTACGCCTATTGCGCGCGCATGTTTACCGAGGGACAAAAACAACGCATGCACGCCGCGCTCAATTCTCCGATTGCGAATCGCAATAATTTATGGCAACCCGCAAACCTGGCTGCTACCGGAACAGACAGTACGAATGTTGTTTTATGTGCAGCGCTTTTCAAAGCCGAAAAACGTATTGTTTGCATCGGAGATCCAGTCGACTTTACCGATATTTCGTTTCACGGCGTTACCGATCGTTTGTGGAACTTTGAAGGTGGAAACGCCTCGGATTTAACTACGGAAGTTACTTCTGTTACATACGCAGCAGAAGGAACCTACGATGTCACGTTGGAAGTCAGTAATGGTACCGACACGGTTGAATTGACACTCACAGATTATATTACCGTCATTCCGGCAACGGGCGCATTAAATGGGTTAACCGAAGATTTCGAATCGGAACCGTCATTTTACGGAAAATGGTTTCTGGAAGAAGGTGCAGCGTTGAATGACTGGGAATTTGCTTCAACCGGTTTTGCCAGCGATAGGTCATTTACTATCGACAACTTCAATTCTGAAGAAAATGCCACATTCGGTTTTTATTCCAAGCCGATTGATGCGAGCGGACTCACAACTTTTGCCATCTCATTCGATTGGGCGTATGCGCAACGAACCGACAACGACGCCGACATTTTCCGGATTTCCATTTCCAATAACTGTGGCGATAGCTGGTCTGTTAAGAAAAACTACAGCGGACTTTCAACCTTACCAAGCATTGCCGATACGTTAATTACACCATTCACACCGGCCGATCTCACCGAGTGGAACAGCGATACCGTTTTCATCAACGGGGCTGCCAATCTCACCGATCACTTAATGGTGAAATTCTCCTTTTTAAGTAGCGGTGGCAACAATTTCTACCTTGATAATATTCGAATGGGACATCCGTCGGTTTTGGGGTTGGATGATCAGGCGGTAATTCAATTACACGTATTCCCGAATCCCTCACAGGACCAAACCACTGTTAGGTGGGAAGAATCGGCTGAAATCGAAGAAATCATGCTCATTGACGCTGCCGGACAGTTAGTAAAACATATGGTGATTGACCACCAGCAATCGGAAGTCAACCTCGATTTATCTGATATTGCAGCCGGTTATTATACGATTGTTGCACAAGGAAAATCGGGCCAGGTGCGATTGCCACATTTGGTGGTGCGTTAGAAAAAATGGTGTGAGTACATTTTTTTAAGGTTATCAACATTGATTGTTGAAAAAGATTGCTATCTTTGCCCTCCAATTTAATAATTAAAAATAACTGTTATGTACGCAATAGTAGAGATAGCAGGGCAGCAATTCAAAGTGCAAAAAGACCAAAAGATCTATGTACACCGTTTGAATGCCGAAGCAGGAGCAAAACTTGATTTTGATCGTGTGATGTTGGTAGACAACGGAGGAAAAGTGACAATTGGCGCCCCGGCTATAGATGGAGCTTCGGTTTCAGCAGAAGTAAATGGACACGTGAAAGGTGATACCGTAATCATTTTCCGCAAAAAACGCAGAAAAGGTTACCAAAAACAAAACGGTCACCGTCAATCATTTACAAGTTTGACAATTACAGGTATTAAAGCATAAATCGCCTTCGTTGGCCTTTTGGCTGGCAGGATAAAAATAAAAGAACATGGCACATAAAAAAGGAGTCGGTAGTTCCAAAAACGGTCGTGAATCGGAAAGCAAACGTTTGGGAGTTAAAATCTTCGGCGGACAATCTGCTATTTCCGGTAACATTATTGTTCGTCAACGTGGTACTCAACACCACCCTGGAAACAATGTAGGTATTGGAAAAGACCACACATTGTTTGCTTTAACTGACGGTTTGGTAGAATTCCGTAAGAAAAAAGATAATCGTTCGTTTGTATCGGTAGTTCCATTTGCGACTGCTGAGGCTTAATCGAATTGAAATAATTTAGAATGGGCGAACAGCATTAGTTGTTCGCCCTTTTTTTATTTTCGGGCTGAATTCCGATAATCCGGAATCCCGACAGACTATTAAAAGTTATTGTTATGCTGGAAATGACACGCATCCGCGCAGAGCGGAACGAAATTATAGACGGACTTAAAAAACGCAACATCGACGTTACGGAAACCATCGATGATGTTTTGGAAAAAGATCAGCAGTGGCGTGCTGCCAAAACAAGCATGGAATCGATTACTTCCGAACTGAATAAAATTGCCAAGGAAATCGGTGATTTGTTCCGTCAGGGAAAAGCTGCCGAAGCCGAAACCGCTAAAACAAAAACGGCCGAACTCAAACAGGAAGAAGCTGCATTGAAAACACAGGTCGATGAATTGGAACAAGCGATTACCGAATTGCTGTACCAAATTCCGAACGTACCGAATGCGTTGGTGAAAGCCGGTAAAAACGAAGAAGACAACGAAACGGTTGAAGAAGTCGGTACACGCAAACCCTTGCATGAAGATGCCGTTCCACATTGGGAGTTAACCAAACAATACAACCTCATTGATTTTGAATTAGGTGTAAAAGTAACAGGAGCCGGTTTCCCGATTTACCGCGGAAAAGGTGCCAAATTGCAACGCGCACTTATCCAGTTTTTCCTGGATGAAGCCGAAAAAGCCGGTTACGAAGAATTTATCGTTCCTCACGTGGTAAATGAAGCCAGTGCTTACGGAACAGGTCAATTACCTGATAAAGAAGGACAGATGTACTACATTCAGGAAGATGATTTGTACATGATTCCGACAGCTGAAGTGCCGTTGACCAACATTTACCGCGATGTGATTTTACCGGACGAAAATTTCTCTGTCAAACTCACAGGTTACACGCCGTGTTTCCGAAGAGAAGCAGGAAGTTACGGAGCACATGTACGCGGATTGAACCGTTTACATCAATTTGATAAAGTAGAAATTGTGCGCATCGAACACCCGGACAATACCGAAAAAGCACTTGCCGAGATGATCGATCACGTGAAAGGTTTGTTGGCGAAATTAGGCTTGCACTACCGCGTTTTGCGTCTGTGTGGTGGAGATACCGGTTTTGCCTCTGCAATGACGTACGATTTTGAGGTGTATTCTGCCGCGCAGGAAAAATGGCTCGAAGTAAGTTCTTGCTCACGTTTCGATACTTTCCAGGCAAATCGTTTGAAATTGCGCTTTAAAACAGCCGATAAGAAAAATCAATTGGTGCATACCCTTAACGGAAGTGCACTTGCATTGCCAAGAATCATGGCTGCGTTGATGGAAAATCACCAAACACCCGAAGGAATTGAGATCCCGGAATGTTTGCATAAATACCTTTCATTTACACGAATTGATTAACTGAATATACGTTCCCATTAAAAAGCCCGTTTTCTGCAGAAAACGGGCTTTTATTTTTGATGTGACCACTTATTTCAGCAAAAAAACCACTTATCATATCATTTATCCGATTGTCAATCACATGAATTCTACTTAAAAAGTAGATTTTTCAGGCATTATTTATTCGATAATACAGATCAAATGATCAATCATCTGACGATTTTGTTCATTTGGCCGAGCCGTTTTTGCACGTTCAGAAACCAACAACGCTTCGATGGACAATCCTAAATAAACGATCAATCTGTTGTTTAAACAATCAATCCTGACTTTCGGTACTAGTAGAAAACGTTTTTAACGCGTTTTATAGTTAAAGTGATGTTTTGGAGAATAGACAGGGTTTCTCTACCTTATTACGTCTAAACTGTATCTTATGAAAAAACTCTCCTCTACCACAAAAAAAGCAGCAATGCTTGTGCTTTTTTTTCTCGCGTTCCAGTTTGATTTAGCAGCTCAATATTGCGATTCGATCACGCCATCCTTTAACGTTGATCTGACTGCGGCACCTTATATGACCTGGCTGAGTCCGGATACTGACAGAGATGGTTTCTGTTGCGGCGCAAGCAGCCCGGATAAATGTTTGGAATTCATCATTACGTTACATCCCAATTCGGCGGCCGTTGTTTTTAATATCGCTTCGGGTGCAGTTCCGCCGGGTGCTTTGTTTTACCAGGTAGATTGTGGCCCGCTGACTCCGGTGGGTTCCCCGATTTGTCTTTTGGGTACCGGGCCCTTTCATTTAACATTTTGTAAACCGGGAAATAACACAAATACGTTCTCAATTGAAACGATTCCAAATCCAATTTTCGGACCTAATTTGTTGTTGGGTGATGGATGCAGCGGTGAACTAGCCGTTCAGTTTTACGATGAAACGACGGTTACCTGGAATAGTATCAACCCGGGAGCGGTTGGTGATTTTAACGGGTTACTTTCATGTTCAATAGGTTGCGACACAGCTACCGTTATCAACAATGCTTCTTTGCCCGCGCAGGTAGATTATCTGGTATGTGGAATGGGCCAAAACGGTTGCACAACCGATCCTATTTGTGATACAATGATTGTTCAATTTACACCACCTTTGCAAGTTTCGATTGCAGCGCCAGACACTGTTTTATGTCCGAACGAAACTTCTGTAGCCGCTTCGGTAATTATTTCCGGCGGAACACCCCCTTACGCAATCAGTTGGTCAAACGGAGCAACCACTTCAAGTACGACTCTTGCTGTCGGATTGAATACAGTAACCGTAACAGATGCAGCCAATTGTATCGTGGTTTCAGATCAGGTAACGATCCTGCAATTGTTGCCGATCACTGTGGATGCAGGTCCGCCAGCAGATGCTTGTGCGAATTATATCGGTGCAATCACATTAAATGGTTCGTCTATCAATGCAGAAGGAGTGATCTGGTCAGGCGGTTTGGGAACATTTGTCCCGAATAATATGGCTGCGATTGTCGATTATATTCCCGATTCTACCGAATTATCCCCTGGTAGTCTCACTCTTACTATTTCCAGCACCAATTCCTTAGGTTGCCCAAATGCATCCGATGCTGTTGATATTACATTCAATCCCGTAGCGCAAACCGTCGATTTACAATTGACAAACGTTTCCTGCTTTGGTGCCGCTGATGGCACTGTTGCGATAATGGTAACCGGGCCTCAGGCACCATTTACCTATTCATTTGACGGTGGAGCTTATACGTCAGTTTCCAGTTACGCTGGGTTAACTCCCGGCACGCATACCGTAGCTGTTTTGAGCAGCTTGGGCTGCGACTCATTGATTACCTTTTTAATTACCGAGCCCGAACAACTATTGGCTGATATCATAGCTATAACGAA
The DNA here is from genome assembly GCA_002243285.1 of Candidatus Fluviicola riflensis. Lineage (GTDB taxonomy): Bacteria > Bacteroidota > Bacteroidia > Flavobacteriales_D > Crocinitomicaceae > Fluviicola > Fluviicola riflensis. Next base: position 191,067 of record CP022585.1, read on the forward strand.
TGTTTCCTGTTTCGGCGGAACAAACGGGATGGCGGAGATCCAGGCGAATGGGGGAACCGTCCCTTATACTTATTTGTGGAACACAACACCAGTTCAAACATCAACGCTCGCCAATAATTTACCAGCAGGTCCTTATACAGTTCAGGTAACAGATGCCAATAATTGTTTGTTTGCGTTAAATGTCTCCATTACGGAGCCCCAGGAGCTTGTTGTTTTGTTCAATACCGTTCCTCCGAGTTGTTATGGATTGGCCAACGGAGCTATTTCAGGAATAGTTTCTGGCGGAACCGTTCCTTATTCTTATAACTGGAGTACCGGATCTACTGCAACATCCATTTATTCAGTCGGTGCAGGTTTTTATTCATTAACAATTACCGATGCTAACGGTTGCATCCAAAATGCGGATGAGTTAGTCGCAGAACCACCATTACTGGAAATTTCGATGAATCCCGATACGATTGTTTGTCCGGGAACCTCACAGCTCTTAACAGCTTTGGTTCAAGGCGGAACAGGCACGTACACTTACAACTGGTCACCTGATCCCGGTGTAGCTGCATCCATAAGCGTGTCACCGGTTATCAACACTACCTATACGTGTGTAGTTCAGGATAATAATGGCTGCACCGTTTCTGCAAGTTCCACGATCAGTGTTTTTAATTTAAACCAAAGTGATCTTACAGCTGGTATCTCGCAGGACTCTATCTGTTTGCACGATTCCGCCATGGTTTCTGCTGCCTATTTGGGAATAGACCCTACAGTTGTGCTTGTTTGGGATTTTTGTCCTGGTTGCTCTGCCAACACAGTTGTTTTCCCAACCACCAATTCGAGCTATACTGTTACGGCAACGAATCAATGCGGACAACAGATTTCAGAAACGCTATCCATCGTTGTGGTTCCACCGCCTGCAGTTGAATTATTGCCAACACTGGCAAGCGTTTGTCCCGGTGAATATTTTTCGGTGACCAACCAGGCTGCAAACAATCCAAACTGGAGTTATTCCTGGGATTTTGGTGATGGTGAAACGTCCACTGATATGGCCGGGATTCATTCCTATGATTCACCTGGAGTTTACAACATCAGTTTGACCGTTGTCAATTCATTTGGTTGCCAATCCGATTCGGCTGCAACAACAACCATTACGGTAAACCCGTCCGCAGTGGCATTTTTTACACCAAGCTCATACGTTGAAACGACGTTAGATCCGGATTTTACCTTCCTGAATCAATCGGAGAATGCAAATACGTATACATGGAATTTTGGTGACGGTGAAACGAGTAATGCGATCAGTCCCAATCATCTGTATGAAGGTTACGGAGTATTCACAGTTACGTTGAATGCAAACAATGAATTTAATTGTCCGGGCCAGTACCAGGTCGATATTGAAATTAAACCCTCGTTTAATGTTTATATCCCAAATGCATTCACACCCGATGGAGATACACACAATCAGGTGTTTTACGTGCAGGGATACGGTATCAAGGAAGATGGATTTGAGTTGAGTATTTTTGACCGCTGGGGCGAAATCATATTTCACACCAATGATCTGGCACAGGGCTGGGACGGAACCTATAAAGGAGATACAGACCAGGTTCAGGATGGTGTTTATACCTGGGTGATTCAATTCAAGGATTTGACTGATATGAAACATCAAATGAACGGACATGTGAGTTTGCTGAGATAATTTCCAAAGACTTTTTCAATCATTCTCTGATTGAGTGAGTTCATGCGGTATGGCAAAATATCATTACTTTTCATCTATGAAATGGTGTGCCGTTTGTTTCGTGGTAATGATCTTCGTGCTCTCGTCAGCTTGTTCGGGTAAAAAAGCTGAATACATTGCTGAGTTGGAACAACTGAAACGGACTTCGGATTCGGTTGCATTCGATTTGAAAAACATCAATGTGTACGAGCTGAAAGCGCTCTTGACCCAATCCGGCGAAGGGCTGGAGAGCATGCGACAATCAATTGGGAATGATGACACACTTGACCTGGAGTTTGCGCGCATGCTTGAAAGATATTATCTGGCTTACCGTGATCTCGAAATACTCAAACAGGAAATTGATCTTTGCAAAGCGGGTAATAAAATAGCAGACGAACGAATTCGGTTATTCAAAAAAGACATTGAATTTGATTCGGGCGATCGGACTGATTACGAAAAAAATATCAGGACTGAAACCCGCGAATTAACAAAGATTCGCAACCATAGTATCGAATTAAAACGTAGATTCGAGAAAGCGAAATCGGCTATTGAACAATTTCAACCTGAAATCGAACGTTATCTCCAACAAAATGTACCTTCGTCACCATGAAGTCTTTCATCGTATTATGCCTGTTTATTGTTAGTGCCTTCCAGGTTTCGGCCCAGGAAAGTACCGATCAGCAATTGGCCAATTTATATTACAATAACGGTGAGTACGCAAAAGCCCTGGAGTATTTCGAAAAGCTGGTCAATAAACAAAGCACCAAGTTCGATTTGCTGCGCTATGCCGAATGCCTTGAAAAAACCGATAATCTCAAAGAGGCCGAAAAAGTCCTGAAAAAAGCCAGAACGCAGTTTCCAACCGATATGGAGTTGCCCATTTTACTGGGAGAATTTTATGAGCGAACCGACCATGTCGATCAGGCGAATAAATTGTACAACGAACTCATAAAAACCGCCTCCACAAGCGGCTACCGGGTGGTGGAATTATACGATGTTTTCCGCAAGAAAGGAAAAACCGAAACGGCGCTCAAAACCCTTGAAGCAGGTCGGAAAGAACTCAAGAAAAGTTATCCGCTGCAATTGCAGTTTGCCGAAGTTTATGGTCTACTGGGACGTACCGATGATATGGTAGACGAATACTTTGCCATGCTGGATGAATTTCCAAACTATCGTGGCGGCATTGAAGCCAGTTTGTCGAAGCAGATTGATTTTGTGAACGACGAAACGGGCATTTATGGCAAACTCAAAGAGAAATTACTGCAACGCATTCAGAAAAAACCCGGGGAAACCATCTACGCCGAAATGCTGATTTGGTTGTTCGTTCAGAAAAAAGAATTCAAAAGTGCGCTGGTTCAAGCACAAGCGTTGGACAAACGTGAAAAAGGACAAGGAACACGCGTGATGGAACTCGGAGAAACCTGTCTGCAAAACGGCGATTATGCCACCGCCCGCGCTGCGTACAAATACGTGATCGAGCTGGGAGATATGGAACCGAATTTTTTCCGCGCTTACGCTGCTTTGCTCAACGTACGTTTCAGAGAAATTACGTACGAGAAAAGATTCAATGAAGCCGATATTGCTGCTGCAATAAACGAATACAGAAGTGCCATTAAGATTGTCGGCTGGAACCGCAATTCGGTGCGTATAGCGCGTGAACTGGCAATCATTCAGGCTTATTATGGAAACGATGCAACTTCTGCGGCGCAGTTGCTTGACAGTTGCTTGGCGATGTCCGGTTTGACCGATATGCAAAAAGCTGAAGTCAAAATGAGCCTGGCCGATGTGTTGGTGCTGCAAAACGACATTTGGCAGGCTTCGCTATATTACATGCAGATCGACAAAGAGTTTAAGTATGAAACCGTGGGCCACGAAGCGAAATTCAAAAACGCCCGCATTTTCTATTACGACGGTGATTTTCTTTTCGCGCAATCGCAACTTGATGTACTGAAACAATCGACTTCCAAGCTCATTGCCAACGATGCCATGAAATTATCGATCCTCATTACCGACAATTTAGGGCTCGATAGTAACTATACCGCAATGAATCTGTTTGCCAAAGCAGATCTTTTGCTCGAGCAACATCAATTCTCCGCTGCGTTTAAGCTCTATGACACGATCAATGAAGCATTTCCTTACCACGGGCTTGCTGATGAGATTTATCTTCGTAAAGCGCAAGCTATGCAGCAACAGGGCAAATGGGAAGAAGCGGTGGTTTACCTTGAAAAAATCGTTTCGCAGCATGGTGAAGATATCCTGGCTGACGATGCTGTTTTCCAGTTGGGTGAAATCTACGAGAAACACTTAAACAATCCCGAGAAAGCAGCTGAGTACTACAAAAAGATTTTGTTCGAATTCAAAGGGAGCCTTTTGACGGTTGAAGCGAGAAAACGCTTCCGTACGTTGCGTGGTGATGCGGCGGTGGAAGAGGACATCTAACGAATGTTGAATTTTTAATGCTGAATGTTTAATTGGGGGTTCCGAAAAAAGTAAGATGACCATCCTTTCTAAGCAGATCACATAATTAAACATTCAACATTCAGCATTCAAAATTAAAATACGACTCCAAACTTCAACGACCTTTGCGTCATTCCATCACCAATCTGACATTCATACCCCAGGTTAACGAACTTCCAGCGGAACTCAAGTCCTATAATTCCACGTAGTGAGAGGCTGTTTTCGTTTTTCAGATCAACATCTGACGTTATTTCTCTTCCGTGGTTCCAATTGGTGGACAATCCGGCGTAAGGCATCAACACTCCGAATAACTTTTTACTGGCCAATACTTCCAATCCGGTCGATGAAATATTAAAATCCTTAATTGAAGCGTCCATTGCATAACTGGCGCGTGCAGCAACTGCCCAGCCTTTTTCCGTATTGTTCAACAACACATACTTGCTTTCGAAACCGAGAAATCCATAATTAGCGCCAAATGGTTTGGCCGACGTATAATAGATTCCGGCGTCCCAGCGATCAGAAATCCCGATTCGAAAGCGGATCCCGGGAACGGAAAGCCGTCCGCTTGCTCCTGTGAGATAATGGGTAGAATCGGGATGATGAAATGTATTGTTCCAGGCACCGCTTTCCTGGTCAACGTGAAACGAATTGTTTTCGAGGTGTAAAGCCCAGTTTCCTTTCCCCAATGATTGTGCAGCTGCAAGCGGTTCAAGATAAATCGCATTTCCAACTTCACGTGTCGCTCTTGCCCATTCCTGTTGAGTCAGATTTGGTGACAGATCGAAGTCACACATTCCAAGGCTTGGTTTTACATTGAGTGTTACATCAGGATGATCATCACCGTGCTTTTCCTGCTGAGAGAATGCCGTATTCGCGCAGGAAGTAGTAATTGCCAAACTAATAAAGACAATTGAGTGGAATGAAAATTTGGGAGTTTGTGAATGTGTTGTCATGATATCAATTTATCATAAGACAACTGACAAACGGAGTACCCTTATTCTTGGCTAATTAATTTTGAATGTTTAATTCTTAATGTTGAATGAGAAGATCAATTGAGAACTGAGATCAAGGTAACTTACCTGAAACTCAATTAAGCATTCAACATTAAAAATTCAAAATCAATTAGAGGTTCCACTTCTCCTTAAACAACTCCATTTTCGGATTGTCCTTCAAGCCTTCTGAACCAAGGAACAAAACGTGTTTGCATTGTGTGCGCTCGAAGAAAAGAGAAAGGTGAGAGATAGCTACGTTCATGGTACCACTCATGTCAATCTTGTGCATAGCTACCTGACGTTTGTCAAAAAGGTCACGTAATTCAGCAACAGGCCTATCGAAATTGTGGTTCTCATGAAAAATAACGACTGCGTCGATACGTTCAACGATATCTGGTGATTCGTCAAACGATTCTACTGTAAATCCGCGATCAACCAACCAATTGCGCATGTCTGCAGCGAAGGCCGATTTCTCAGGTGTGTATATTGTTTTTATATGCGTTGTCATGCCGGTGGCAATTTGTAACAGGGATGCCAAAAGTACTTCTTTCTTTACGTTTCCCTGTAGAAATTGTGAATAATTTATTAACTAAATTGGAATCTCACTGATAGCCAAGGATTCGGAGGTAATCTTCTGCCGTTTGTTCTTCCGAAAACAGCTCCGTTTGGATTTTTCCCTGATCATCCCGCTGAATCAGCACATGTTTCGGTTCCGGAATAAGGCAATGTTTAAGTCCGCCAAACCCTCCGATTGTTTCCTGATAAGCGCCTGTGTTGAAAAATCCGATAAAAAGTGGATTATTCTTATCAAACTTCGGCAGGTAAATCGCATTGGAATGTTGCTCTGAATTGTAATAATCGTCGCTGTCGCAGGTCAAACCACCCAAAAGAACACGCTCGTAATCATCGTTCCAGCGATTGATTGGGAGCATAATGAAACGCTGATTGATCGCCCACGTATCCGGAAGATTGGTCATAAACGAACTGTCGATCATGTTCCATTTCTCACGGTCGTTTTGTTGTTTCTGGTGCAATACGCTGAAAATAGCACCACCGCTTTCACCAACAGTAAATGACCCGAATTCGGTGAAAATATTCGGCTCCGGAATATCGTTGTCGCTGCACACGCGTTTTACCTGCATCAGGATCTCACGCACCATGTAAGCGTAATCAAAATCGAAAGCCAATGATTTTTTGATCGGGAATCCGCCGCCAATGTTCAGTGAATCGAGGGTCGGACATACTTTTTTTAAGTCGGAATAGATCCGCAAACACTTCGTCAACTCATTCCAGTAATACGATGTATCGTTGATGCCGGTATTGATGAAAAAGTGAAGCATTTTGATCTGCACGCGCGGATTATCCTGGATAAACGCTTTGTAAAATGGTACGATTTCACGGTAACGAATGCCGAGGCGCGAGGTATAGAACTCAAATTTCGGTTCCTCTTCTGATGCAATCCTGATCCCGATTTTGATATCGTTGCTTTCGCAGGCCGCCAGGATTTCGTGAATCTCGGTTGTATTATCCACCACCGGAATCACTTCCACTTTCTCGCTGTCAATCAGCGTTGCGATGTTTTTGATGTATTGTGGTGGTTTAAAGCCATTGCAGATCACAAAACTCCCTTCTTTCAGTTTGCCTGTTTCCAGGAGTTTGTTCACAATGTCAATATCAAAAGCCGAAGAAGTTTCGATGTGAACGTCGTTTTTGAGCACTTCATCCAGTACGAATGAAAAATGCGAACTTTTGGTACAATAAGAGTAAAAATAAGAACCGGAATACCCGAGGTTGTTCATGGCTTCCCTGAACCAGCCCTTGGCACGTTGAATGTTATTTGAAACCTGTGGAAGGTAGTTGAATTTAAGCGGCGTGCCGTACTCTTCAATCAAACGCATCAAATCGATACCGTGGAAGATCAGCCTGTCTTCGCGTAAGTTGAATTCATCTTGCGGAAAATCAAAGGTTTGATCTATAAGGTCAATGTACTTGGTTCTCATTCTTTTTCAGTCGTTCTTTCTCTTTTAAAGGCTTGCCAGCTTGGTAAACCGATGCAAATGTACGGGAAAGTAAAGCAGGTTGATGTAGGTGAGTAGTTTTATTCGTGAAAGAGTGTGAAATATTAGGGGAATTGAAGACTTAAGTATTTATTCTGTGTTTTCTTATGTGAACTAAAATATTTCTAGAAGATTAACTAAATTTGATAGAATTAATTAAAGTTTTAATCTTGCTACTATTCATAAAATTTGTTCGTCCAAAATGGACATTGAAACTTTCAAGATGGTTTCTTGAGAAGAGAATTAAATTCACGGATTCACTTTTATTAGACTTAAGAAAAACGGAGGATCGCTTAAAGGAAAAACAAAATCCTTCGTGGAATGCGACTAAGGATATGTATGAGGATATGACCGCTTACAATGGTGATAATCAATATGACAAAATCGCATTAGAAGCACTCCAATGGGCAGTGTCTAATCCTAGTATTAGGAATATTGCGGTAACAGGACCTTATGGTTCAGGGAAAAGTACAGTTTTATATCATTTTGAAAAGGACAATCCGAATTATAACTATTTAAATGTTTCATTGTCGACTTTCAGGGATGAACCGTTTTTAAGGTCTAATTCAGATGATTTAAAATGGACCGAATACCTGCAGCAAATAGAGTTTAGTATTTTACAGCAGTTAGCATATAAAGAGAAGTGGAAACGTAGTAAGAACTCAGGGTTCAAGAAAATAATTCACTTAAGTCGGTTAAAAAGAATATGGTATTCCATTATCTTACTTTTGGGGATATATTCATTCTTATTAGTGTTTTACCCGGAAATGCTTGTAGGATTATTTCCACCATCAAAAGATGGTAAAATTGAGTACTTAGATACGAAGTCAATTTCAATAATAGCATTTATCTTGTCTTTCATTTTTTCAGTATGGATTCTATCGAAAATACTGGGCATATATTCTAATTCAAGGATTCAAAAATTAAAATTCAAGGATGGAGAAATAGAATTGGGAGATAACTTATCAAACTCACTATTGAATCATTTTCTTTCAGAGATAATCTACTATTTCGAAGTTTCCGGTTGTAATTTGGTGTTTTTTGAAGATTTAGACAGATTCAAAAATTCCGACACGATATTTGAAAAATTGCGTGAGATCAATTTATTGTTGAATCAGGCCAAACAGCTTAAAGGTAGGCGAATTGTGTTTGTTTATGCGATAAAAGATGAAGTATTTAGTGAGAAGAACAGAACAAAATTTTTCGATTTTATTATTCCGGTAATGCCGTTTATTGATGGAAAGAATTCAGAGGTGTTTTTAATGAATAGACTTCAAGGAATTAAACCAAAACTCATAAGTGATATTTCGTTTTATATAGACGATATGAGGTTACTCAAAAACATCTGCAATGAGTTTAAAATTTTTGAAAAGAGGCTGCAATCAATGTATGAAGATTTGAGTAATGATCTCCAGGAAGTGTTTGATAATGAGCAGTTGTTGGCATTGGTTACATTTAAAAATATCTCACCAAGTAAATTTTCGGAGCTATATCAAAAACCTGAAAACAACTTATTATACAATGAATTTTATTTAAACAGACTAGGGTATAATCAGAAATCAATTAGTATAACTGCGGAAAGAATAAGTGTAATGAGAGAACTAGCTGACATAGGAGAAGAATATGATAAAGAAGAGCTTGTAAACCTCGAAAATCAGTTATTGAAAATACCTGAAATGGAACTTGCAACATTGCTTCAAATGTTTGATATTCAATTATTATTCAGTAGTAATGCGGAAGAAGAGGACAAAGATCTTTCGATCAATAAATTGATGAACCTATTGATTCGGAACGGGTTTATCAAAGAGAATTATGAAAGTTATATTTCGTTGTTTCAAAGTAAAGATGGCTATCTCTCACAAAACGATAAAATATTTATTGATAGTGTAAAACAAAGGAGACCATTAGACTTTAAGATGCGCATTGATAATCCTGTTACGGTAATTGAAAAATTGAAGTATGACCCAAGTCTGTTCAAACACTCATCCGCATTTAATTACTATTTGATTGAATTTATATTGTCAATAAGATCAGAGTACAGACGACACCTAAATAATTTGTTTGGTCAATTTGCAAGTGAAACAACTCGTACAATTGAACTTTTTGACTATTATATTGAAAACGGACAAGAATCTAATCAAGCTAGGTTTTTTACTGGTCTAATTAAACTTTGGCCAAATGCATGGCTCTTTATTATGAATAATTCGAATTATTCTATTCAACAAAAAGATGATTTGTTGATCAAATTTATTCGCTTTGGGGGCCTGAGGGATTTGGAGGTAATGAAAGCAGAACTTTCAGATTATATCAATAGGCACCATAATTTTATTGATTTGATTGATGAATTAACTATTGAAAATGCACAGATTCTTATTGCAAAACTTGGAGTCAAAATTCGAAAAATAAGTAATTCAAACATTCGAACAGATTTTTTTCAATTTGTGCTTGATAACAATTGTTATCAAATAAATGAAAGGAATATAAAGTTCTTAGTAAATAATCTAGGTAAACAAGAGAAGCAAAACATAGATGATACAAAAGTTCCAAATTATACTAGGATTCTCCAATCAAGAATTGAGTCGTTGATTGAGTATATTGGAAATAACATGGAAGACTATTTGGAAAGGGTTTTATTTAAAGCCAAGAATAGTGAGGAGGAAGAAGAAGAATCTATAATATGGCTATTAAATGATGAAGATCTGTCAGATGAATTAAAAGAAAAAATAGTTAATAATTTATCCTTTGAACTTGAAGATATAACTGAGGTTGAAAATCCAGAATTTTGGCACCATTTGTTTCAGAACAATAAGGTGGAGCCCAATTGGTTGAATGTTTACAATTATTACTCTGAGAAGGATTTTGCTATTGATGAATACTTGCTTGAGTTTCTTAATACGGAAAAAAACTATTTGGCTCTTTCTGAAACTGAATTGACTAAGGAAATAATAACCGAAGAAGAGCTGTTTAAAATTATGAAATCCTTGATTCTGTGTAATGATTTGAGTAACGAGAGCTATTCTAAACTACAGAAGAGTATAATATATTTCTATCCTCACCTTGAATTGACAAATCTGCAAAAGGATAAAGTACAAATTTTAATCGCTAACAGGCGATTCAATTTAACAAAACAAATATTCGCTCAAATAAAACAAATTTTTGAATTGCAAATCGGACTTCTTGAAAGCAGGCAGTCAGACATCATTGAAAAATTTGATGAACTAAATTTTGATTTGAACGATACTATTGCCATTCTTGAATCTAAGACGATTGATTTTAACATAAAGGAATTACTGCTATTGAAAATCAGCCCAAATTTTTATTTGATTAGCAAAAGATTTGCAAATATTGCAGCACAATTGATTTTTAAATCAGAAAAGATATTTGAGTTATCAATAGATGTTATTTGTGAATTAATAAAGCATACAACGACTGAAAAAGAAAGGGTTGTACTGTTCAATAGATATGCAGAGAAGTACGATGAAACCCAAATTAGAGAGATGCTAAATGCTGTTGGGAATAAATTCGAAAAGATGAATGAATCAAGCGCTTTTGGTTGGGAAATTCCTAATACGGATGAAAATCGTCAACTTGTTGAGTTTCTTGTTGAGAATTATTTTTTGAGTCCTAATAGTAAACCTAAGCGAAACGGAAAAAAGATTAAGATTTATAAATAGTAAACCCCCACAATCTTCTCAATTGCAGGGGTTCCGCCAAACTACGTTTGCTTCACAACCTCGACCCATTTGCCGGGAGCGCTGGCATTGATGAGGTGGTTGTACATCGCGTCGGAGTAGGTGGTGGGCAGGTAGAAACGACCGAGATAGGTGGCATTGAGTCGTATCGTAAACGTTTTGCTTTCGTTGGGTTCCAGATCGTAATAGGTATACACGCGGTCGTCGCGGATGTCCATGTAACGTGCCATGGAAAAAATACCGACGTCGTCCATGCGGGAATTATGAATCTCCCATCCGCTCGGGAAGATCTGTGTGAGCGCCATTTCGCGGTAGACACCTTTTTTACCCGGATTGGTGATCGTTACTTCAACCAGGAAATCAGTTCCCTGTGGCAATTTGTCGGGTTTGATGTCTTTGCCATTTGAATCCCGGAATTTCAGGCTCATTTTCAGGTTGTTCGATGCTGTTTTGCTTTCACCTTTCAGCGGAACGCCCTGGACCATAACCTTCACGTACAATGGAAATTTCCCAGTGTTTTTGCAACGGAAACTGGCCCGTTTCGCGAAGTCTTTTTCGCGGTAACGAATAGGCGTAATCGTTTTTCCGGAAGCGATTTTCTGCGCTGTTCCACCGTTGAGTTGGTACGTACAATTCACCCCGCTTCCGTTTTTCACACCGGCATACTCGCACATGGCCAATAAGCTGTAAGCGGTTTCCTGCGTACTCATCCACGCGTCGGAATTAAGCTTTTGAGCCAGTTTTTCTGCCACAGCGCTTGCTTTGGTGGTGCGGTTACTCAAACTCAATACTTCCAGGATCATGGCCTGATCGCGGACTTCGCTGCCGTAACTGTCAGATAATTCACGATAAGTTGAAACGGTAAGCGGCAATGGATCAATCAACTGCCTGGCAACTTCCTGCTGGCCGACCAGCTGGTACGCTGCCGCCAATCGCCATTTGGCGGCCACACTCAGGTTTTTGGTTTCGCGCAAACGGTTCATGGCGCCCAATTCCTGTTTTTTGCCCAGGGCGAGTACAAATAAACGATAGGCCTGTGTGTGCATTTCCGAAGAGTTTTGTGCTGTAGCTGACGGGTCAAAATCCCGTGCAACCTGCTGCTGATAAGCCAGCCAACGACTTTTCATATTCCCCGGCAGGTGATAGCCCTGCTGCTCGGCTTCGAGCATAAAATGTCCGGCGTAGTTGGTTCCCCATTCATTTTCAGAGCTTTCACCCGGCCAGTAGGAAAATCCGCCGTTGGTGGTTTGGAAAAATTGTAAACGCTTCAATCCCGCAGTGACATTGGCCGAAGTGCGTGTTTGCTGATCGGTGTTCAGATCCATCAGGTTATCGACGTACAGTTGTGGAAACACGGCCGATGTGGTTTGCTCAATGCATCCGTGCGGGTATTCGATCAGGTAATTCAGGCGTTTTTCCAACCCGATGGAAGGAATACTACTGAACTCAATGGTCGCCTGGTTGGTTCCCGAAAGTCCCTTGAATTGCAATTCGGTATCCCAGCTTTTTCCGGGCTGAAGGGTCATTTCCTGGCCTTCAAACACAATCGGATTGGCCGGACGAACATCCAGTTCTATTTCCTCTACCGCTTTTTCACTGCCGCAGGTGGCGGTTATTTTCACTTTCGCGATGCCTACTTTTTCGGAAACCTGGAGCTTAAAATGCAACATGTTGTCACCCGGTTCGGTGAAGGAAATGGATTGGGTTCTGCTGCCGTCGATGCTTAGAAAATCGTTGACTTCAACCGTCACTTTTACATCCTTGATGTGTTTTTCCATCGCGAAAACGGTTACCGGAAGTTGTACCGTTTCACCAGGTCCGAGCACGCGCGGAAGAGAACTCAACACCATCAACGGTTTTTTCACCGCGACTGCTTTCTCGGCATTTCCATAAGCGCCGTCTTGTTGTGCAACCACCATTACGCGCACCGATCCCACGTAATTCGGAATATCAATGGTGTGATTTCCGGTTTGACCGGCTTCTACTACAAACGGACCTAAATGCGTGACTACAGGTTTAAACCGATTGGCTTTCGGGCCTTTGCTGCCGTCCAGGTCGCCGTCGCCGCCAACGCTGAGCAGCTTGTCAATTTTCCCGGCATAAGCGCCGATCACGTGGTCGTAAATATCCCAGGTGGTGACACCCAGCGCTTCTTTTGCGTAAAAAGTGGTCCACGGTTGTGGTGTTTTAAATGCCGTGAGGTCGAGCAAACCTTCATCCACAATCGCAAGTGTATAGGTCATTTTCCGGCCGTTTTGTTCTTTGATTTTGATCGATGTTTTGGTTTCCGGGCGAACCTGATCTGCCATCACAATTTCAGGATGCAAGTGCGTGTTCGGATCATCGACCATCACCGGAACAATGCCGTACATGCGAATCGGTAAGTCATTTTGCGTGGAAGCATGTGGTTGAATCATCGTCACGTGAATAAAGGCATTGGGCGACATATCGGCTGTTGCTTCGAAGGAATGAACGGTTTCGCCTTTCACGGTATTGATCCAGAATTTCTTCACCACTTTGCGGCTGGTTTCCACGCTGATGAGTGCGCGTCCGTTCGACGGAGAAGGAATAGAAACCTTGATTTGCTCACCTTTGGTATAATTCTGCTTATCGCATGAAAAACTGAGCATATTTGCGCGTTCGTTGTCGCGGTGATTACCACGGCTTTGGTACGGGTAATCGATTGTGATAATTTCACCTGTTTGATGCTGGCTGTTTAAATCGGTAGCCGTGATCAGGTAACGTCCGTAGTCAGGCGATTTTACCTTGAAGTGGAAATTCGCTTTTCCGTTTTTGGTTGAAACGGTGGTGTCTTTCACCACGATTGTTCCGGTTCGCGCCATGTAATCCGAGAGTTTTTCGTCGTCTTTTTCATACCACCAGCGCCATTCGAGTTTGTAGATTTTCACCTGGATTTTGTCTGCTTTGGCAGCTTTTCCGTCCTCAGTAAGCGCTACTAAATCGAAGGTGTGCCGCTGATCGGTTTCCAGGGTTCCGTCCATGTGCACGTTGACGGGTTTTCGTAAACCAATGTAGGTTTCAAACGGTGAATAATTGATACTGCTGCGATCGATACTGAAATCGCCACCGGCTTCGTAAACTTTGGTAATGTAATGCGCGCGAAGCATGCCAGGAGCGGTGGTTCCCACCTCGAGTTTGGTCTTGATCCAGGATTCGCCTTTATCGTTGAGGTAGCCGTCGTGAATCAATTCCATATCGGTATGACAGGTGCGAATCGGCGAGTCGAAGGTAAAGTCTTTATAATCAGTAAAAGAAGTTTCCAGCTGACTCACTTTCACCGAAACGGTCGCCCGTAGTTTTTTGGCAATCGCGCCATGAAGCCATTTCACTGCCAGTTTTGTGCTGTCGCGCGCCAATTGGTTGTCTACATTCATCAGAATTTTCAGACGATTGGGCTTGATGGTTTCGATCCGCAGGTTTTTAGTGTAGGTACGATTTCCGACTGTTACCGAAGCGGTGTAATTACCCGTTGGTGCTTCTGCTGAAGTCGCCGTGCGAAAATCGTACATGCCGTTGACGTGTTTCACCCGCGATTGCTCGTCGACGACCTGTCCGTTCGGATCCTGCAGCTGGAATCCTACCGGATGATTGGGTGGAAGCTTCTTCAGTAAATCCTGCAAAACAAATGTCAGGTAAAGTGAATCGCCGGGTCGCCAGACACCACGTTCGCCGTAGATATAACCTTTCACACCGTTTTGCAGTTCTTCGCCTTCAATATCAAATTCACTGAGCGAGTTGGAATAACCGTCACCCAGTTTCATATACCCGCGCTGATCGCCGCGTTTGGTAATCATCAGGAAAGGTTTTTCTTTCAGGCGAACTTCGAGCATTCCATTTCCGTCGGTTGTTCCCTGGGCGATTACTTGTTTGGTAAAATCGTAAAACGTGACCTGCGCTCCGGAAACAGGTGCTGTTGTGAGCATATCGCTGACAAATGTGTGCGACAGGTGATCTTCGTCGAGTTTGAAAATGGTTCCCAAATCAGAAGCAAGAATGTTGCGGCTCACTGCTTTTCCGTAGTAATAATCGTCTTCGCAGGGTGACGAATCATCACTGTAGTAAGACCAATCTTCATAGCCACCGTCGAAACCGTATCCGTGCCAGTTTTCTTCCGACCATTCGGGATCGTTGCCTTCTTCGTATTCCGTTGCAACTATTTCGGTTTCTTCTGTCTCTGGAGATTCCACCGGACAATCACAAACCGTGTATTCTTTTTGAAATTTAATGCTCACGCGGTAAATGGAACCGGGATCGGTTTTGATGAATTTATTGAGGTCGATGACGTGCGTGTTCCATTGCTTCAGGTTCATGCTTTTATCATAATCCAGGGCAATTTTCTTCTCAGCGATCACTTTCCCGAAACGTGTTAATCCATCGTCGCCATCCAGGTCATTGATCTGTAAAAAGTGGTGAATATTGTTCTCATAAATCTTTATAATGCGTACATCCACCCCTTTCAGGCTCACGGTTTCGAATGGAAAAATAAGTCCTTGTGAGTTCGGTAAAATACTTCCGTTGCCTTTGATCCGCACCAGCGGTTTTGGTTCCCTGAATTCCAGTTTTGTGGAATAAGGTTTCAGCATCTGGTAACCCATAACGTTTCGCAAACCGTCGCTGATGTGTAACGTATGCTCGCCGACAAACCGGTTGGGAAGGTAAACGGTAACCAAACTTCCGGTCACATTAAATGTAAGATTGTCAATGCCATCGATGGTCACAATCCCGTTGAGGTCCTGCGAAGCGAGAATGGGTTCACTGAAATCGATTTCCACGTATTGATCCCCTTCGTCGATGACTTTAACATTATTGGCCGCGAAATCGCCCAAAGCCGGAATAATAATTTCTTCTTTTCCGCGACTCATAGCATTGACCGGTGCACCATTCCAGGTTACAATGATTTTCCCTTCTTCTTTTTTCCGGAGAATACTGTCGACTCGAAAAGAGTAGCTATTGTCTTCGTAAGACTTTTCCAGGGTAAACGGCAATTCTTTTCCGTTTTGTGTAATTTGAAGTGTCTTGTGTAGTAAAGCCGAGTCTTCATAATCGCTGGTACTGATCTCGCCATACAAACGTTTCCATTGCGAATTGTAATCATCAATAGAGGTAAGTCCACCAATATTTACCATCAATTTCTGCTCGTAGGTCGCAAACTGAAAGTGAAATTCTTCATAACCGTCTTTCACCTGTACCAATTTTTCCAAATCAAAATAAACATTGTAGAATTGATTTACGGGCAATGCTTCATCGGGGATAAATTCGATCGAATGCTCATCTGTCCAGACTGCATGGCCTTTGATTTCCGGTTCAAACGTAAAGATGTCTTTCAAAATTGTTGCATCCGGTGTACCAAATTCATTGTTCCGGATTGTAGCCAATACATCTTCAGCCAGCACATCCTGCAATTCCACACGAATGTGGTTTTTACGCGAACGCATTCCGGAAGAATAAGCCGAGATGTATTCATTAAAAGCCGGATCGACTTTCACCAATTCAGGTTTCCCCGAGCCGCAACCGCTGAGGAAAAGGATAAGAGAAGTAATGAGTGTAATGCACGAGGAGTAAGCAAACGTTTTCATAGTTTTCGGATAAATGACTAACCAAAAGTGTCTGAAAGAATGCGATTGAAACGGGTAGTTTTATAACGCGCGATTGCTGACTTATTAAGTGTGGGGATTTGGTGATTATTTGATTTTTACTGAAAGTAGCTGATTTCCTCCAGTACCGGGAGATGTGATTGCGCTGTTATCGAATCCCCGGCGACCAAAAGGAAATCACCATCCGATTCCAACTGCCACGCCAGAAATAAAGAAAGTTGCTAAACCAACCTAAAATATTCGTGTTTGCAATAAAAAAGCAACCCGATTGCAACACTAAAAACTTTCTTTACTCTTTGCGTGACAGGGAGAAACGGAATCTACTCTCACTTTATGATCATCTGATTTTTTAGTACATGGTGCCGTTCCTACCGAAGGAAGAACTGTCGAAAACCGTTAATCCACTTGTTTCGTCAAAACGCCAGTAACCGATCAAGCCTGTTTCGTTACCAACCAGTTTCTGGCACATATTTTCGCGAATTTCAGTCATCGTAAGTGTCCGGTTCCACAAGCGTACTTCATCCATTTGTCCTGTCCATGGGAAACCCGACGCCGGATAACTTCCCGTACATCCGATCTGAAAACGATTGGAAAGGCTGCTCAGAGAAGCAAAGGCCGAAGCCGAGATGTCGGTGCTGGCTTTCAATTCGCCATTCACATACAATTGCATAAAACCGTCGCGGTCATACACACCTGCAATGTGTACCCAGGTATTGTTGGGGCAGCTGTTCCAGGTGGCATACTGATTGACATTGTTGCCGTTGTGGAAAATGATGGAAATCTGCGATGGTCCGGGGTAATTGTAAATTGCGTAGAAATACGGTGTCGCTCCACCAGGAACCCAGTTACCGCAAATTCCGGAGGGCTGTGTGGTGGATGTTTGAAAGAGATAAGTCCACACCTCGAAAGAAAAATCGGTGGTTCCCAACGGAATGGGTCCGCAGTCGATGTAATCATTGACACCGTTCAATTCGACATTGTGACCGGCTCCCTGAGCCATAATCGGTTCGGCCATGGCAAGAATTGCCAGAGAAATAACATACTTTTTCATAGAAAACTGTTAATGCAGTAGTGCAATTTTGGTTTGAAGGATGGTGGTGCATTTTTCGGGATCTTTGGTCTCCATTTCCCGTAGACTCAGGAAGTACATCCCATCAGGTAATTCGTGGGTGTTGAGCGATATACAACTTCCGGCCATTTGCGGATCGATTGAAAATGAACTGATTAGTTGCCCCATTTCATTACTGATCTCGATTAAAACGGGTGAAGAAATTTTCTCGTAGAAATAAATGTTGATCACTTCTCCGGCCGGATTGGGAAAGACCATTGCCCTGCTGGCAGCAAATGTACGTACCAGTGTTTGTGGTGGGAAAACGTTGATCAATCCATCTTTATCGACCATCTTCAGACGGTAATACATCATGGCACCGACCGCATTCTCATCCATTACCGAATAGTGAGAAGGGCCTTCTGTGTTTCCAGTCGCGGGTTGGTGATAAAGTTTTTCCCACACATCGGCATCAGTCGATTTTTCTAAGCTGAAGTAATCCGTATTGTGCTCCGACTCGGTAGTCCATTTAATTTGTGACTTGTTGGAAGCCTCATCCATCCATTCTACTGTCATGGCCGAAAGTTCAACAGGAAGAATAGTAATGGAATAATGGTCTAGAATGAATTCTTTTCTGTCTGTAAACGTCAACCGCCACACCGAATCACCAATCGGATAAAAGGTAGCATTCGCATCACTCCATGCCAGACAGGTAATCTCAGCATTGGTGTTGCGCTTAAACATCGCCATTAACGGTTCCAGAAATGGCGTGAAATATGGATTTCCACCATAGTAATAAGAGACATTGTATTGGGTGGAAGGCGGATCGGTAAACACACCGAAATACCGGTCAGAGGCTGCTGAAGGTAATCCACAAGTCACGTTGGGCAATGCATCTACCCGGTATAAATGAAAATAGGATGGCGAACCGGTTACACCCGAAATCCTGACACTATCTTGTAGCAACGGATGTTTTAAGGTCATTGACTGACTTGGAAGCATGCCGCCGAACGGATAAATCATGATGGATGTGTCGCCTATGGGAGCGCCTGACATTCGCCTGATTGGTGCCGCTCCTATTGTTTGTGAATTTGCCATTTCCGTGCAAAGAATACAACCCGTTGCGAGTAATAAATAGACAATTATCCAACGATCTATTCCTGGCTTTTGGGAATCCGCGGAAGGCGTTTTTTTTGGTCTGTGATCCATAAATATATTCTTTAGTTTTGTTTTTTAACTTTTCTACAGTTTTTTAACACATTGCAAATAAAGAATACATTCTATTAATAATCAAGTAGTTACATAAAAGTGCCTAAGTATCTAAATGGAAACTAATATGGAAAAAACAGTGTTTTTTTATGACGAACAAAAATTAAAATGTCCTGTTACGGCAGCCCTTGAAGTGATGGGAGGCAAGTGGAAACCAATTATTTTAGTCGTTTTGTCAGAAGGTCCACACCGTTTTGGTGAGATCAGGAAGCGCATTCCGAAGATTTCTCAGAAAATCCTGACCCAAATGTTGCGTGAATTGGAGCAGGATAAATTGGTTAGCAGAAAAATTTACAATGTCATTCCGCCAAAAGTGGAATACAGGCTCACCGAACTGGGAAATTGCCTGGAACCAATCATTGATCAGGTTTATCAATGGGGAGTCAAATACACGGTGTCTAATGTGCCGATCCCAATTATTTCCGGCGAAAAAGAATTGCCGAATTAAGAAACGCAACTTAAATCACCGACTGCTTAAACCGACCGATCCACGAACTCACGTTAAAATAAGTTTTATTGATTTTTTTTGCGGGGGATTAGATCTTCCCCAACAACCCTTTCGCGCGTTCAAACAATGCAGCGGTATCGAGTTCTGTGCCACCGAATCCGTAACGGAAATGGTCACAAATCTCAATCACTTCCCGCAAGTTGTGAGCCGTGTCGGCGTCTTTATCAGCCAGCAAAGCCAACGCTTTTTCACGGGTCAGGAATTCCTGGCGGAACTGTTTCTCCAAGCGCTGAATAATTGCTTTCGGCAATACGATAGCAAATTGATTGTTGTCACCGATTGCTCCCTGAGTGATTTTCCAGAAATCGGTTTGTTCGGCTACAGGAGCAGGAATTAACGGAGCGGTTTTACCAGCCGTTTTCTCATCTTCCTTGCGTTTGCGTTTCCCCATAAAAAGGAACAACAACAAGCCAAGGAGACAAACCGGTGTAGCAATACCGACGATCAATGTGGTATTTGATCCTTCTTTTTCCCCGGCATTTTTTCGTGTACCTTGTCTCATTTCCGGACCAACGTGCGCAGGCGTATCTTGTGAATGATCTGCAATTGGCTGGAAGGAAGCATCTTTTTCCACATCCAATGAAAAGGGTTGGGCACGAACAGTTACATATTTTTCCAGTTCAGGATCAAAATACGAAATGGCCTGCGCGTCAAAATCTACTTTTCCGCTGCTTCCGATCTGAATATTGTAAAGAAAGGTCATGGTTCCTTCAACACCTTCTTCGGTAAACTGGAATTCTTCTTTACGTTCAGGGTCGCCATAAACCACACAACCGTTTGGTAAATTCAGTACCGGCGGATTGATATTGTGAAGATTTCCCAAACCGGAAACAACCAGCGTAAGAGAAAAGACATCGCCTTGTTTGAGTTTGGTTTTGCCCAATAATTGGTCGAGCTTAAACTGGCCCACACCACCGATAAATGTTTTCGGAGCACCGTCCGGCAAAGGTTTCACATTCAGCACCGCCGAAGATGATTTGAATGAAATAGTTTTATCGAAAAATGCTGTGTGACAGCGCAGGGACATTTCAAACGGACGGATTTTGCATTTTCCAGTCGAAATCGGGAAAATCAACTGCTTTCCGTAGTCGAACGTCAGCATATTTTTGCCGTTGTACTTGGTTTCTTCCACCACCTGACGCTGATTCTGGAACACGTGTTCTTCAGCATTTTTATCGGCCTCAAACGGTTTATATCCTTCCAGGAAATAAATATTATAGCGCGAAAAAACCTTGGCTTTCAGCAGCACGCATTCGCCTTCGTAAACGGTGGTTTTCTTCGCCTGGATTACTCCGAAAATCGGGTCTTTGGAATTGTAGCCGAGGTTTTCTTCATCGTCTTCATTTTCCGCAGAAATTTTCAGGGTTATTTTGTTCGATTTGTAGGTCTTGCCACGATAATCAACCGTAGCGTAAAACGTATGTGTTCCTTCTTTGCGGAATGATCCGCTTTGTTGAACATAATAATAGGTTTTGATTTTTCCGGAAGAAGGATCAAGCTTCTGCTCCATACCATTCATGAGTCCGTAATCAACTGAAAATTCAACCGGGAAATCAACTTTTACCGTACCGTTGAGATTGGTAGTAACCGTAATGGTAACAGACTCTTCGGGCGCGATATTTTTGTCACTCACCGTAAGCGATACCATCGGTTTCTGCGCAAACAGACATGTTCCAAATGCGGGAAACAAGCATGCTAAGAGTAGCGCTAACCTACCAGTCTTTTTTTGCTTTTGATCCATTTGTTTTTCCTTTCGATCCATCCAATCGTTTCTTCGCGTCCATTTCCTGTCGCATCAATTCATCAAGCTTACGCTCGGTTTGTTTATCTGCCAGTTTTTGTTCTTTGCCTGCACTTCCGGATTGTGGTTTGGCGTCGCTGTTTCCAGGCTTGTCTTGACCATTTTGCGGTTGTTTCGGTTTGTTGTTATTTTGGCCCTGTTCTCCTTGTTTGGGTTTCTCTCCACCTTCATTCGGTTTGCTGTCTCCCGGATCTTTAGGGTCGTTTTGTTCTTGTTCCTGTTGTTTTTTCTTTTCCTGTTCTTCTTGTTCTTTTTTCAATCGTTTGGCTTCTGCCAGTTGCTGACGTGCCTTTTCATTTTCAGGATTCAGTCTCAGCGCTTCTTTAAACGATTCTTCGGCACCACCGTAATCCTTTAGTTTCATGCGCGAATTTCCCACGTTGTGATAAGCCGAAGCTTTTCGCTTGGTGTTGGTCTGTTTACCTGCAGCTGTTCTGAAAGCTTCTTCCGCTTCCTTGTACTTTCCTGCGCGGTACGCCGATTGACCTTTCTCCTCTGACAAATCTACGTCATTTGGCGCTAACCGGTCTGCTGATTTATAATACTTTAACGCTTCTTTGTAATCGCCTTTTTTGTAGAGCTCACGCGCACGGTTCAACGTATCACGCCATTCCTGCGCCATTCCTGTATTGGAAGCCGCTGCCACTATCAAAAAGCAAAGCAAAACAAGTGTTTTCATGACTGTGAACGATTTACGAGAAATGGGACAAAAAGATACCCTAAAAAGCAACAAAAAGCAATTATGAGCGGAATCTGGTAATAATTACGCTGAACAGTAAATTCCATATTTTTCACCGTTTTACTTTTCACCGAAGATAAATCGTTTGCTACGGCAGTCATATCCGGGTAAGCCGAATTAGCAAAATGCAACGCACTTCCGGTAGCATTTGCCATGCGTTTTAATCCGCTGACATCCAATTTGGAAACCACGGCACCACCACCATCGCGTTTGTAACCGAGGGTCGGATCTTTCGGGTCGTTGGGAATCAATCCGCCTTGTTCGGTACCAATGCCGAAATAAGTCAGATCGATGTCTTTTTCTACAATTTTGGTAACTTGCTCGCGCCACAATTGCTCGTGATCTTCACCGTCGGTAATCACCAAAACCGCATGGCCCGATTCACTGTCCATAAATTGAATCTGGGCCATTTCAAGCGCAGCTCCGATATTGGTTCCCTGATTGGAAATCATGTCTGTTTCAATCTCCTGCACGAACATTTTAGCAGCACCATAATCCATCGTCAACGGCAATTGCGTATAAGCTTCGTTGGCAAAAATGACCACCGAAACGCGTTCTCCTTTCAAGCTGTTAAGCAATTGCATCACGCCGCGTTTGGCAACCGTAAGGCGCGATGAAGTAGCGTCCATATCAATTGTGTTCATAGAAGATGAAACATCCAGGCAAATCACCAAATCCAGCACGCGTTTGGAGCCTTTTACCTTGCGGTTTCCCATTACAGGTTGCACTAGTGCGATTACGAGGAAAAAAAGAATGTTGCGAACGAAGAAATATTGTAGAAAATAACGCAGCGGGTGGAATGTCACCCAAAGCATACGTGTTCTGCCCATTCCGCGGTAGTTGTCGTGCAACTCACTTTTCCATTGCCAGCGTTTTAGATATGCCAGTAAAATCAAAGGGATGAACAGCAACATCCAAAAAAATCCGGGATGCAGAAACTGAAAATTAGCTCCTGCCATTTCAAACGAACCATACAACAAACCGGCAATCGCCCAGAAAGCAATTTCTGCGATGAGCGTCCAAATGACCAGTTTTCGGAATACGTCGCTGTACTGCTTAGTCATCGAGTTTGAATTTTACTGCGTTGAGTGTCCAGGCGCCAATTAAGGCTAAAATGGCCCATAAAATGAACGGAACAATCGTAACGGGTGGTTCGGCGCCAAAATGCGTGTCTTCCATTTTACGCTTTTCCAGTTTATCTATTTCGCCGTATATGGTTGATAAACTGTGCTCATCTGTTGCACGAAAGTATTTCCCGCCGGTTTCGTCAGCAATAGCTTTCAACGTGGCTTCGTCGATTTCTACGGGTAAACTTTCGTACGAAATCCCATACGGAGTCATTACCGGAGTAGGAGCTGTACTACGCGAACCGACGCCAATGGTATACACCCGGCATTTTTTCTCACGCGCCAGTTCGGCGGCTTCCATCGGTTCGATAGTACCTGCGTTGCTGCTGCCATCAGTGAGTAAAATAATGACTTTCGACTTCAGGCTATCGCTGCGCAAACGCGTTACAGCAACTCCCAAACCGTTTCCGACTGCCGTTCCAGGTTCCAGAAAACCTGGTTGTATTTCCGCAATTTGCTTTTTGAGCATCGGGTAATCCAACGTGGCCGGACAAGCGGTGTAAGCTTCACCTTCGTAAACCACCAAACCAACGCGGTCGCCTTTTCGGGTGTCTACAAACTGCTGCGCGACCGATTTGGCAGCTTCCAGTCTGTTGGGTTGAAAATCCTGAGCCAGCATCGATCCCGAAGCATCAATTGATAAAATAATGTCAATTCCGTTTTTGTAGTCGATTTTCGGCGGATCATAACCCGAATGATAGGGTTTACACATCGCAACAACCATGCAGGAAACGGCGAAAATTTGCAGGAAAGCAATTCCCCAACGGAAATAACGAACCCAGTTTGTGCCGAGCGAATGTTGTTCTTCCTCCGAGCGCGAAAAGCGTAAATGACCGGAATGATTGCGCGTGAGGTAATAATGAACAATGAAAATAACAGGCACGGCAAGCAGCAACCACAGCCATTCGGGGGCGTAGAAATCGTATTGCCAAATCGCTATGTTCCAGTATCTACTCATCGATCAATTCCAGCGGACTTAATTCCAGGATTAATTGTTCCATATAATTCATTCCCAGCACAATGCTTTCCTCGTCGGGAACGCCCAACGCAAATTTCACAATATCAGAATCTTGCAGCAACAGACGAATTCGCTCTAACGTCGGCTCGGGAATCTGTTTGGCACGAAGCAAAGTAATGGTTTCAAAGGTTGTCCGCTCCATGAGGTTTAATCCGTAACGGGCGCTTAAAAATGATCGTAGTAAAAACGAAAATTCAATATAATGACGGTTAATATCGCCCTTTTTCCAGTATGCTTCCTTGCGCAAAGCATCCAAACCGAGTAACGATCTGTCTTTCAGCGAAAGCACCCGAACAACAGGTTTATTGTTGCGTTTGCGAATCCATAAAACAATGAAAATCGCCAATGGAATGAGTAAAGTCCACCACCAATCTTTTAACCAGCGCCAGTAGTCGGTTTCGATGACCACAGGCACTTCATCCAGTTCATCACCGATTTTTTTCTTTTCGAAGGAGACCGTGAGCAATGCAGGCTGAGCGCTGTAAACTGAATCCTGGAGCGCGATCTGAACAGTCGGGAAAATATAAACGCCCGTATCCCAGGCAGTAACGGTGTAGCGACCTTCCCAGATTCGCTGGCCGTTCTTTTTATACATTGTGTCTTTAAAACTCCCGATAATTTCCAGCGTTCCGTCTGTTGTGAGAGAAGAAGAATCGTTTTTGATCTCACATGGAATTTCACCCGAATAAGACTTAAAATCGACGTTCTTCGGTGCTTTTTTCAGTTGAATGGTCAAAACGACCTGCTCACCGATTTCACAATTGCTGGCGCTCCACCACGTGCGTAATTCCTGTCCGGACAATTGTCCTGAAACCATCAATACCGCTATGTAGAACGTGAATTTCATTTTCGTTGTTTGAACAAATGCATGAGCGGCATAAAAATGGAATTTCCACCTTTCAAAACACAAGTATCAATGCCGAGTGAGTCGAAGATTTCCTTGTTGACTTCTTTACGTTTTTGCTGACGCTGAGCGTACTCGTGGCGCACATTAGCAGAAGAAGTATCCACCCAGGTCGTGCGGCCGGTTTCAGCATTGATCCACTGCACAAAACCAACATCCGGCAAACTGCTTTCACCTTCGTCCTCCAATTGCAAAGCCACTAAATCGTGTTTGCGCGAAAGTGTTACCAAACCATCTTTAATACTTGGCACATCCATGAAATCGCTGATGAGAAAACAGATACAGCGTTTTTTGTGCACGTTTACAGCATATTTCATTCCGGCGTTCAGATCGGTCATCGCCTGATTTGGCTTAAAATAGATCAGCGCTTTCATCATGGCATAAACATGCTTCACACCTTTTTCAGCAGGAATGTATTTTTCCACTTTATCAGTGACGAAAATTGCGCCGACTTTATCATTTTTCTTCGCGGCTGAAAAAGCCAGGGTCGCTGCAGCTTCAACAGCTGTTGTAAATTTCGAATCATCAGTTTGTCCGAAATACATAGAACCCGAAAGGTCAATAATCAAAAGAACCGTGAGTTCGCGTTCCTCTTCAAAAATCTTCACGTACGGTTCCTGAAAACGGGCCGTTACATTCCAGTCAATGCTTCGAACATCATCACCGAACTGGTAATTACGTACTTCACTAAACGACATACCACGTCCTTTAAACGCAGACTGGTATTCGCCCGAGAAGACCTGTTGGGTCAAGCCGCGAGTTTTCAGTTCTATGGTACGAACCCGTTTGAGTAAAGCCTGATGGTCCATAAGAATCAGGGAACTTCGACCCGTTGGATCAATTGTTCGATCACTTTTTCAGCAGTCACACCGTCGGCTTCAGCCTCATACGTCAACCCGATCCGGTGACGCAACACGTCCATACTAATGGCGCGTACATCCTCCGGAATTACAAAAGCGCGTCTTTCCAGGAAAGCATGTGCTTTGGCGGCTAATGCCAGATTAATAGTAGCACGAGGCGAACCTCCGTACGAAATGTATTTGGCCAATTGTCCGAGTCCGGCAACTTCAGGATTGCGTGAAGCAGCCACAATATCCACGATGTAGCGTTCTATTTTTTCATCCAGGTAAATCGAACGAGCCAGTTGTTTTCCTTTGATGATATCATCGGGGTGAATGCACGGCGAAACGGTCGCCAAACCTTCGGCCCGCACGTTGCTACGCAAAATCAGTTGTTCTTCCTGTTTCGACGGATAGCCCATGCTTACTTTCAGCATGAATCGGTCAACCTGTGCTTCCGGAAGCGGATACGTTCCTTCCTGTTCGATCGGATTTTGAGTTGCCATTACTAAAAACGGTTTCGGCAGTGCATAAGTCGTATCACCAATTGTAATCTGGCGTTCCTGCATGGCTTCAAGCAATGCCGACTGCACTTTTGCAGGTGCGCGGTTGATTTCATCAGCTAACACAAAATTGGCGAAGATCGGCCCTTTTTTTACGGCAAACTGTTCTGCTTTTTGCTGATAGATCATGGTTCCCGTTACATCCGCAGGTAACAAATCGGGTGTAAACTGAATGCGTGAAAAATCGGCTGAGATCGCTTGTGAAAGTGTTTTAATCGCTAGTGTTTTTGCCAATCCGGGTACACCTTCCAATAGCACGTGACCATCAGCCAAAAGTGCGAGTAACAGGTTTTTCACCATCGCATCCTGACCAACTATGACTTTAGCGATTTCCTGACGTAAAAGTTCGAATTTGGCAGCTTCCTCCTTAATGGAAACCGAAAGCATTTGCAATTGTTCAGACGGAGTTAGTGCTGATGAATCTAACATAGTTTTTTGCCGTTTAAATACAGTTTTTGAGAACCGGGAATCCCAGTAACAACCGGGAGGGAGTTTTCGGTTCTAATATATTGCTTTCTGCCACAACGACATGACATTCATTCACAAAATATGTGAAACCCATTAGAGTCGATTATCGTAGCAAGCAGAGCAATAGTCGGCAAAGGTGTAAAAGAAAGAATTCACAACCTGTTAATTTTTGTTAAGTCGTCTTTTGAGATGTTTGATTTTTGATGATGGCTGTTTGATTAGCCCTTCGTACTAAACTAAACGATCTTTCTTCTTTTCCGGGGATTTTAAACTCTTTTTCGAGAACTTTCATCAAACATTCAAAATCCAACATCAAAAATCCAGCATTCAACATCAAAATCTTATATTCATCCTTTTTTTAACTTTCACCGCTATGGAAGAGCACAAGTGCCTGGAATGCGGGCAAAAATTATCCGGAAGAAAAGATCAGAAATTCTGTTCCGATTATTGCCGCAACACGTTTAATAATCGTCTCAATGAAGACGCCACCAGTTACGTGCGCCGGATCAACAATATTTTACGCAAAAACCGACGAATTCTGGTCGCACTTAATCCATCCGGAAAACGAACCGTAGATGCCATCACCCTCGCCGAAGAAGGATTTAACTTCCATTATTTCACTAACATCTACCAAACCCAAAAAGGGAGCACCTATTATTTCTGCTACGATCAGGGCTACATGCGGGTCGAAAATGATCAATATGTGTTGGTGCAGAAACAGGATTATGTGAAATGATTTCATTCCACTTTTTTCCAAAGCAAAAAAAGTGGAGCAAAAATGCTTTAGCGCCATTCCAAGCCGCTCGTCAAAAATGGCTTTATTCTGTGTTTTTAAGTCAAAAGTGGCAGATCGGGATCTGAAACGCAAGCGCTTTTGACAAAACACAACGAACAGCCATTTTTTTGACTTCGCTTCCTTGAATGGCGCGTCGTTCGCAACCTCACCTTTTGGTAAGGATTTCAGATTTTGGTGACGGAGTAAAACCGACCATTAGAAAAGGTACTCCAAAATGGCATTAAGTAACGATCGTCAGAGAACAAGGTGAAGTTAAGCGTGATCAAGACCCTGTTTGAGCTCAGTCATCGATTATCCGCGAAGAGGGTAATCGTCGATGACGTTTGCGAGTTGGGTTGAGATAGCTTAACAAGCCAGAGTTCTCAAGATCGGGACTTACAGCCTTGATTTTTTGTCTACTTTTTTATCAAGAAAAAAGTAGAGGAGCTTTAAAAATAAAGGTCATAAAAAAACCCAAACACCTACTACAATGTTTGGGTTACATC
This sequence comes from Candidatus Fluviicola riflensis, assembly GCA_002243285.1. Taxonomy (GTDB): domain Bacteria; phylum Bacteroidota; class Bacteroidia; order Flavobacteriales_D; family Crocinitomicaceae; genus Fluviicola; species Fluviicola riflensis. Next base: position 219,144 of record CP022585.1, read on the forward strand.
ATTTCATTTGGCAATTGTACAAATCAAATGATGAGCTGCTCTACTAACTGCTACAAAAGTATTGATTTGTTTCAATCTCAGGCCTTTTGAAACCAAAAAAAATAGTTTTATTGAGTAAACGGTGTGTTTTCCCTATTGAAAAGACTACCTCAGTGATTCTTCATGATTCAAATGCGTTGACACACCTTCGGCTTTTAAGTTTTAATAACACTGCATTTCGTTGTCGAAGGTTGAATTTTAGTAACTTCAAAGGTGTTTGTTGCATGCAAACAGGATGAGTAATTCATCGTATTGAAACCCTTTCTGCCCAAAGGGCTTAATCCAAAGAAGAAAACGGGTTTCGGATCGATAAAATCAAGACTATATGGAATTATTCTAAATAACCCTGTTTTGCCCGTGCTTACCGTTAAAATATATTAAATTCGCGGGTCTAAAAAATGGTAGATTATGTCCTCTCCAAATGATTACATTCCGATACTCATACAAGCCGTTGTAGCACTGGGCTTTGTGGTAACGGTTCTTGTGGTGACTCATATCCTTGGTCCTAAGCTAAAAGGCAAGAAAAAAGATGCAAACTGGGAATGTGGAATCGAAGAAGTAGGAAACGCACGTTTCCCGGTTTCCATTCGGTATTTCATGACGGCAATTCTCTTCGTGTTATTCGACGTTGAGGTCATTTTCTTCTACCCATACGCCGTAAACTTCCGTGATTTGGAACTGGATGGCTTGTGGGCAGTAATGATATTTGTCGGGTTATTCCTCACCGGATTTTTCTACGTACTCAAGAAAGGAGCTTTAGAATGGGAAAAGTAGAAGTTATTAATGGCGTCGAGACGTTCAACGGAGAAGGTTTCCAGTTGGCGATGCTCGATAAAGTGATCGCAGCAGCGCGCGCCAATTCGGTGTGGCCGCTTCCGTTCGCTACCTCATGCTGTGGAATTGAGTACATGGCAACAATGGGAACCAATTACGATGTCGCCCGTTTCGGAATGGAGCGTATGTCGTTTTCGCCGCGCCAGGCCGATTTGCTGATCGTGGCCGGAACTATTTCAAAGAAACTGGCACCTATCCTGAAACAAGTGTATGAGCAAATGGCCGAACCGAAATGGGTTTTGTCTGTTGGTGCTTGTGCTTCTTCAGGTGGCATTTTCGATACATACTCCGTATTACAAGGTATTGACCGCGTGATTCCTGTAGATGTTTACGTACCTGGTTGTCCGCCGCGTCCGGAACAGATCATCGAAGGAATTATGAACGTGCACCGTTTGGTGAAACACGAATCATTGCGTCGCCGGTATTCGGATGAATACAAACATTTGCTGACCAAATACAACCTGAACGAAGATGAGTAATCCCATCACGAGCGACTTGCTCTTACAACGTCTGCAGGAACGTTTCGGTGAAGCGATTCTACAGCACGAATCACCTTACGATTTATTGACGGTTGAAGTCACACCTTCTTCCGCGCACGATATTATTAAGTGGCTGAAAGAAGACAATGAACTGGCGCTTTCATTCCTCACATTGCTTGGAGCGGTGCATTATCCCGATCAAACAGGTCGCGAAATGGCTGTGGTTTACCACTTGCATTCATTGGTTCACAATGTGCGTTTGCGTTTGAAAGCATTTTTGCCGATTGAAGATCCGAGTATTGCCACCATTACCGATATTTATATAGGTGCCAATTGGCAGGAACGCGAAACCTTCGATTTTTTCGGGGTGAAATTCGTAGGACATCCGAACCTGGTGCGTATTCTCAATGAAGATTCCATGGATTATCATCCGATGCGTAAAGAATACCAGTTGGAAGATGCTACACGTGAAGATAAAGATGATCGCTTCTTCGGAAGGTAAAAACGGGAGTTATGAGCGATATTGAACAAATAAAAAAGCAAAGCCTCTTTTCCAACGATACCATCGACGGAGAAATTGCTACGCTGAACTTAGGGCCTACACACCCGGCAACACACGGTATTTTTCAAAACGTACTGAAAGTTGACGGTGAGAAAATCCTTTCATCCGAACAAACGGTAGGTTACATTCACCGTGCGTTTGAAAAACTGGCAGAACGCCGCCCGTATAATCAGATTACACCGATCACCGACCGTTTGAACTATTGTTCTTCACCAATCAATAACCTAGGTTGGGACATGACGGTTGAAAAACTCATCGGTGCCAGTGTTCCGAAACGCGTTGATTACATGCGCGTGATCATTATGGAGCTGGCGCGGATTGCCGATCACTTGGTGTGTAACTCGGTAATTGGAGTAGATACCGGAGCATTGACAGGATTTACCTACATGTTCCAACAGCGTGAAGCGATCTACGAACTATTCGAGGAAGTTTGCGGTGCACGTTTGACGACTAACATTGGCCGCATTGGCGGATTTGAACGCGATTTTTCACCGGTGTTCCACGAGAAACTAAAGAAATTCCTAAAAGAATTCCCGAAACATTTCAACGAATTCGACAGCTTGCTTTCGCGTAACCGCATTTTTATGGACCGTACCATCGGTGGTGGCCCAATTTCGGGCGAACGCGCTCTGGACTACGGTTTCACAGGTCCGAACCTGCGTGCTGCCGGCGTTGATTATGATGTGCGGGCAATGAACCCGTATTCTTCTTATGAAGATTTCGATTTCATCATTCCGGTTGGAACACAAGGCGATACCTACGACCGTTTCCAGGTTCGTCAGGAAGAAATTCGCCAGAGTTTGGCCATCATCCACCAAGCTTACAACAATCTTCCAGAGGGAGATTATTACTCGAAAGACATTCCCGAATTCTACCTTCCTGCAAAAGAAGATGTATACACCAAAATGGAAGCATTGATCTATCACTTTAAAATTGTGATGGGCGAAATTCCTGTTCCCGTTGGTGAAGTTTACCATAGCGTTGAAGGCGGAAACGGTGAATTAGGATATTATTTAATCAGTGATGGCGGACGCACTCCTTACCGTTTGCAGTTCCGTCGACCTTGTTTCATTTATTACCAGGCATATCCGGAAATGATTACCGGACAAACCATCTCGGATGCAGTATTGACATTGAGTAGTTTGAATGTGATTGCCGGAGAATTGGACGCATAAGATGAGCATAAAGATAACAAACGGAAATGCAGCCGATGAGGTAGCACCGCAGTTCAGCGCCGAACGGATGGTTGAGGTACAGCGTATCATCAATCAATATCCTGAAGGCAAACACAAAAGTGCGTTGATGCGCATTCTGCACATGGCCGAAGAAGATTTTGGCGGATGGTTGAGCGTGCCTACGATGAATTACGTAGCCGGGATTCTCAATATTCAGCCGATCGAAGTATATGAGGTAGCCACGTTTTACACAATGTTCAACATTGAAAAACCGGGCAAAGTGGTATTGGAAGTTTGCCGTACCGGGCCTTGCATGCTGGTTGGAAGCGACAACATTATTGATCACCTCAAGCAAAAACTGGGCGTGGAAGTTGGCGGAACTTCGGCTGACGGTATGTTTACGTTGAAAACAGCAGAGTGCCTTGGCGCATGCGGTTACGGACCGATGTTGCAGTGTGGAAAACACTACCACGAGCATTTGACGATTGAGAAAGTCGACGCATTACTGGAAACTTTCCGGAAAGAACATTCAACTTCATCGAACAACTAAAGATGGGAAGAAAGCTGTTATTGGAACACATTGATGTTCCTGGAATTGAAACTTACGAGGTATATCGCAAAACAGGTGGTTACCGATCTGTGGAAAAGGCATTGAAAACCATGTCGCCGCAAAATGTAGTCGAAGAAGTACAAGCTTCAGGACTACGTGGACGTGGTGGCGCCGGTTTCCCAACAGGAATGAAATGGTCGTTCCTCGCAAAACCCGAAGGTGTGCCACGTTATTTGCTATGCAACGCTGACGAAAGTGAGCCGGGTACGTTCAAAGACCGTTACCTGATGGAGAAAATTCCTCACCTTTTGGTAGAAGGAATGATCACTTCCAGCTACGCACTTGGGTGTAACCAATCGTACATCTACATCCGTGGTGAATACATGTGGGTGTTGGAAATCTTGGAAAAAGCAATCGCCGAAGCTTACGCAAACGGCTGGTTGGGAAAAAATATTTTAGGTTCGGGTTACGACCTTGACCTTTCCGTCGCTCCGGGTGGTGGTGCCTACATTTGTGGTGAAGAAACGGCCCTGATCGAATCCTTGGAAGGTAAACGTGGAAACCCGCGTATCAAACCACCATTTCCGGCTGTAAAAGGTTTGTGGGGATGTCCGACAGTTGTAAACAATGTTGAAACCATTGCTGCGGTAGTTCCTATCATAAATGATGGCGGCGCGGAATATGCCAAAATCGGGATCGGGAAAAGTACGGGAACCAAACTCATCTCCGCTTGCGGAAACCTGGTAAAACCGGGCGTTTATGAACTGGATTTAGGTGTTTCGGTTGAAGAATTTATCTACTCCGACGAATGGTGCGGTGGTATTGCCAATGGCAAGAAACTGAAAGCTTGCGTTCCGGGCGGTTCTTCCGTTCCTATTTTACCTGCCAACCTGGTTTGTAAAACAGCCGAAGGAACTGATCGTTTGATGACCTACGAAAGTTTGGCCGAAGGCGGTTTCGCATCGGGTTCCATGCTGGGATCAGGTGGTTTTATCGTATTCGACGAAGATCAGTGTATTGTTCGCAACACCTGGAATTTTGCCCGTTTCTACGCTCACGAATCGTGCGGTCAATGTTCACCTTGCCGTGAAGGTACAGGCTGGATGGAAAAAGTACTGCACCGTTTGGAATACGGCCATGGTAACCTGCGCGACATCGATTTATTAGCAGAAATCAATAAGAAAATAGAAGGAAATACCATTTGTCCGTTGGGTGATGCAGCAGCATGGCCGGTAGCAGCGGCAATCCGTCATTTCCGTGAAGAATTTGAATGGCACGTGACCAATCCCGACGAAGCGCAAAAACGCAACTTCGGTATTGCATCGGCTCATGTACCTTTAGTATAAGTAAACCATTTGTTATGGTAAAAGTTATCGTTGACGATATTGAAGTAGAAGTAGAACCGGGAACAACCATTCTCAATGCCGCACGTAAGATCGGTGGTGATGTGGTTCCTCCTGCGATGTGTTATTATAGCAAGCTGGAAGGCAGCGGTGGAAAATGCCGTACCTGTCTGGTGGAAGTAGCCGCAGGTTCGACAGCCGATCCGCGCCCGATGCCCAAATTGGTGGCTTCGTGTTCTACGCCCGTGCAAGACGGAATGGTGATCAAAAACAAGACCAGCGAACGCGTGCATGAAAATCGCGGAGCCGTTACTGAGTTTTTGCTCATCAATCACCCGTTGGATTGCCCGATTTGCGACCAAGCCGGTGAATGTCACCTGCAGGATCTTGGATTTGAGCATGGTAAAGCAGGAACACGTTACGAAGAAGAACGCCGTACCTACGATCCGATTGATATCGGTGACAAGATCAAGTTGCACATGAATCGTTGCATCTTGTGCTACCGTTGTGTATATGTGGCCAATCAATTGACCGATAAACGCGTTCACGGGATCATGCACAGAGGTGAACATGCCGAAATCAGCACCTACATCGAGCAGGCAATCGACAACGATTTCTCCGGAAACGTGATTGATGTGTGTCCGGTTGGAGCGTTGACTGACAAAACATTCCGCTTTAAAAGCCGCGTGTGGTTCCTGAAACCAATGAACGCTTCGTGTGAATGTACCAAATGTGCCGGAAAAGCGGTGGTTTGGATGTTCGGAAACGAAATCATGCGTGTTACAGGCCGCAAAGACCAATATGGTGAAATTGAAGATATCGACGGGAAAACCGCATGGATCTGCAACGACTGCCGCTTCGAGAAAAAAGACGTCAGTCTGTGGAACATTGAAGGTCCGCGTGTAATTAACCGCCACTCGGTGATTTCACAAAATCAATACCTTCAAAACGATCCGAAACGAGATGCTAAGAAACTAACGGGAACGAAATAAGATGTTAGAGAAAATCATATTAATAGTCGCGTTGTTCAGTGTTACCTTGCTGATTGCAACGTATTTGACCCTCGCTGAACGTAAAGTAGCTGCTTGGTTGCAAGACCGCATCGGGCCTGACAGAGCAGGGCCGTGGGGACTTTTACAGCCATTGGCCGATGCCGGAAAAATGTTCTTTAAGGAAGATTTTATTCCAACCAACGCTGATAAATGGTTATTCATTATCGGGCCCGGAATCGCTATGTTTACCGCATTATTGACCGGATCGGTGATTCCATGGGGACCTGATTTACAGGTATTCGGCGAAACAGTTGAATTACAGGTTGCTAATGTCGACGTCGGCATTTTGTTCATCATGGGAATCGTTTCCATCGGTGTATACGGCATCATGATCGGTGGCTGGGCTTCCAACAACAAATTTTCCTTATTTGGAGCTATTCGTGCGAGTTCGCAAATGATTTCCTACGAATTGGCAATGGGAATCTCCATCATTACCATCGTGATGATGAGCGGAAGTTTGAACCTGCGCGATATCGTTGAAGACCAGCACGGATTTAACTGGTATGCGTGGAAACAACCGTTGTGCTTTGTGGTATTCTTCGTTTGCGCTATGGCCGAATGTAACCGTGCTCCGTTCGATTTACCGGAATGTGAATCGGAATTGATCGGTGGTTATCATACCGAATATGGTTCCATGAAACTCGGATTCTTCCTTTTTGCCGAATACATTAACATGTTTATTTCCTGTGCCGTGATTTCTGCCGTATTCTTTGGTGGTTACAACTTCCCGGGTATGGATTATTTTTCAGGTAATACACTCGCTATTCTCGGAACATTGGTATTCTTCGGAAAAACCTTCCTCTTCATCTTTGTATTCATGTGGATTCGCTGGACATTACCGCGTTTCCGTTACGATCAATTGATGCACCTTGGCTGGAAAAAACTGATTCCGATTGCATTGATAAACATGTTGGTGACAGGAATCATCATCGCTGCCGTTTCAGGTTGGTTTAACGGTGAAAAACCGAAAACTGACGAGCCGATGAAGGTGAAAACAGAACAACCCGACAAACGATTGTCGATGAACGCAAACACTCATTAGAACAACACATTTCGAATAGATATGGAGAGTTTATCAAATCGCAAAAAAGTAGTTTCCGACAAGAAGATGACCTTCTGGGAAAGTATTTATTTGCCCGCCGTTTTGGGAGGAATGTGGATTACATTCAAACATTTGTTCCGAAAACACAATGTGACGAAGTATCCCGAAGAGACACGCGAGTTCGCTCCGGTTTACAGAGGTCAGCACGTATTGAAACGCGACGAAGAAGGTCGTGAAAACTGTACTGCCTGTGGATTGTGCGCTGTTGCCTGCCCGGCAGAAGCCATTACGATGGTAGCCGCCGAGCGCAAAAAAGGCGAAGAACATTTATACCGCGAAGAAAAATACGCTTCCACGTACGAGATCAATATGCTGCGCTGTATCTTCTGCGGATTGTGCGAAGAAGCATGTCCGAAAGAAGCAATTTTCCTTACTGATCGTATCGTTCCGACCTATTTCGAGCGCGACAATTTCATCTATGGAAAAGATAAACTGGTGGAAAAAGTAGATGAGCGCATCGATATTTCCAAACGTCAATTAACCGGAAAACGCCCGAAAAACTCATGAGTACAGAATTAATCATTGCAACTGTATTGGGAGGTTTAACGATCGGTTCGGCGCTGATGGTGGTTTTGAGCCATCATCCCGTAAGAAGCGTATTGTACCTCATTGTTACTTTCTTTCTCATTACAGCCAACTACGTATTAATGAATGCGCAGTTTATTGCTATCGTAAACATCATTGTTTATGCCGGAGCAATCATGGTATTATTCCTCTTTGTATTAATGCTGCTCAACCTGAGTAAGGAAGATGAACCCCGGAGTTCGCTCTTTATGAAAGTGGCAGCCGCTATGGCCGCCGGAGTCTTGTTCCTGGTGTTGTTTGCCGCGCTGAAAGATGCAGCTATTGTTGCACCACAGCTGGCCGCACCTCACGATGAGTCGATGGGATTGGTGAAAAATCTCGGCCATTTACTCTTTACGAAATACGTGCTTCCGTTCGAAATTTCTTCTATCCTGTTCATCGCAGCAATGGTAGGAGCAGTTCTTCTGGCGAAACGCGATAAACAAATTATAGAATAACCATGGTATTAGCTACGATTTTCGAATCCGGAGTAGGTATTAAATTCTACATGCTTTTGGCGACAGCGTTGTTTGTCATCGGGGCGTTTGGAGTTCTTTACCGAAAAAATGCAATTATCCTGCTGATGTGCATCGAATTGATGCTGAACGCAGCGAATTTATTGCTGGTGGCCTTTTCAACCTATTTTGGAAAAGCCGATGGACAGTTGTTTGTGTTTTTCATCATGGTGGTTGCGGCCGCTGAAGCCACGGTTGGTTTATCCATCCTGGTACTGGTTTTCCGCAATGCACGCTCGGTGGATATCCGTTTGTTTAACAAATTAAAAGATTAAGCATGTCGGTAGCACAATTAGTTCCCCTGATTATTCTGCTTCCTTTAATTGGAGCATTGATCAACGGTACCGTAGGTAAAAACCTTCCAAAAGCAGTTGTCGGCGCTATCGCCACAGGTGTAATGGCCCTTTCGTTCGGATTGGCATTGATGGTTTTTTCGCAACTGGATAAAGCCGTTGAAATAGATTTATTCACCATGCTGAAGACGGAAACGTTTTCGCTGCATGCACGTTTATTAGCCGATAACCTTTCGGTGTGGATGACGCTGATCGTAACAGGAGTCGGTACGCTGATTCACCTGTTCTCGATGGGTTACATGAAACATGATGCCGGTTATTATAAGTTTTTTGTTTACCTCAACCTCTTCATCTTCGCGATGTTGATCCTCGTACTTGGAAGCAACTATTTCATGTTGTTCTTCGGTTGGGAAGGTGTGGGAATCTGCTCTTACTTGCTGATCGGTTTCTGGTACGGCGATTTCAAAAACACAGTAGCAGCGCGTAAAGCGTTCATCATGAATCGAATCGGCGATCTTGGATTGCTAATCGGTTTGTTCCTGTTGTTGTTCAACTTCGGAACACTCGAGTACAGCGAATTGTCAGCCGCCATTATCGGTAGTAAAGTCGATTTGAGCACAATCTTATGTGGAGTAACCCTTTGTCTATTCATCGGAGCTACCGGTAAATCGGCGCAGATTCCGTTGTTTACATGGCTTCCAGACGCAATGGCAGGACCAACTCCGGTTTCGGCATTGATCCACGCCGCAACGATGGTAACTGCAGGTATTTTCCTCGTTGTACGTTCCAATTACATGTTCGAACTGGCACCGATGACGCAGGATATTATGCTTTACATCGGTTTGGCAACTTCGATTGTAGCAGCGATCATTGCCATGCGTCAAAACGACATCAAAAAAGTGCTGGCTTATTCAACCGTTTCTCAATTGGGAATGTTGTTTGTGGCTTTGGGAATGGGCGCTTACACAGCCGCTATGTTCCACGTTACAACACACGCCTTCTTTAAAGCCTTGTTGTTCCTCGGTTCCGGAAGTGTAATCCACGCCATGTCAGATGAGCAGGATATTCGCCAAATGGGTGGTTTACGCAAGAAAATTCCGGTAACACATATTACGTTCTTAATCGGAACATTGGCGATCTCAGGATTCCCGCTGCTTTCGGGTTTTTATTCAAAAGACGAGATCATCGCACATGCATTCACACACGGAACCTGGTTATATGTTGCCTTGATGGCGAGTGCAGCTTTGACAGCCGTTTATATGTTCCGGTTGTACTTTGTGACTTTCCACGGTTCGTTCCGCGGAACACATGACCAGGAACATCATTTACATGAAGGTCCTCCTTCAATGACACTTCCGCTGATCATATTGGCAATTCTTTCCGTTTTCGGCGGAATTCTGAACCTACCGGGAGTTTGGCTGCACGACATGGCACATTGGATGTCACATCATTTCGAACACAATGTTGCCGGATTGAACCTGATCAAACACACCGCTCCCGAAGGAAATATGGCCTTGATGCTGATGATCGCTGCTTCGGTAATGTCGCTGGTGATCCTGGTGGTTTGCTGGCTGGTTTACGGTAAGAAAAACAGCGTTCCGGTTGCCGATGCACAATTGAAAGGCTGGGAAAAATGGTCGGCGAATAAATTGTACTTCGACGAGTTGTACAACTTCCTGTTCGTTCGTCCTACAGAATGGCTTTCCGAAAAAGGATCACATTACTTTGAAGGTATGTTTCTGCACCGCTCGGTTGTTGGCGTAGGTCAGTTGATCGGCAAATCAGGTGATCTGGTACGCAAATGGCAAACGGGTCGCACCGATAGCTACATTTTATGGATGGTCTTTGGACTGATCGGTTTAGTTGTTTATTTCCTCATCTACAAATACTATTAAGTTGGAACTGTTACTATTTATACTTCCGGTTTTCTTTGCGCTTTCCGTACTGGTGATGCCGCAGAGTTTTGTCCGCACTTATGGTTTGCTGGGCGGCCTCGCTACGTTGGTGCTCACAGTGGTGCTTATGGCAAACTTCGATCCTGCTGCGGGAATGCACAGCTTTGTTTCACAGGAATGGATTCCGGCTTATGGCATCACGCTCAATTTCGGTTACGACGGCATTTCCCTGATGATGCTCTTGCTTACAACAGTGTTAGTACCGTTGATTTTGCTCAGTAATTTCGGACGCGAACTTTCGTCGAACAGATTGTTTACCAGTATGGTATTCCTGATGCAATTCGGTTTGATCGGTGTGTTTATTTCACTTGATGGAATTTGGTTCTACATCTTCTGGGAAATCACGCTTATCCCGATTTTCCTGATCGCTTACTGGTTCGGCGAACCTGAACGCAAAGCAGCTTTGATGAAATTCTTCATGTACACATTCTTCGGATCATTGTTCATGCTGGCTTCGTTGATCGGTTTAAAATCATTTGCCGCAAGTTTTGCCATCGAAGATTTGAAAGCGGTTGAACTCGCTCCTGAAGTAGCGGTTTGGTTGCTGGGCGGATTCTTCCTGGCGTTCGCGATTAAAGTTCCGATTTTCCCATTCCATACCTGGCAGCCTTCAACGTATTCCAAAGCGCCAATGGCCGGAACCATGTTGTTATCGGGAATCATGCTGAAAATGGCCCTTTACGGAATGCTGCGCTGGATGTTGCCGTTGTTTCCCGAAGCATTGGACTGCGTAACATTACCGATTATTGTTTTAGGAACAATAGGAGTAGTGTACGGAGCAATTCTGGCGATCAAACAGGATGACATGAAACGCCTGTTTGCCTTCGCGTCGATCTCACACGTCGGGTTGATTGCTGCGGGAATCATGACTGCCGATAAGGATACAATTTCAGGTAGTGTACTTCAAATGATCAATCACGGTTTGGTCGCAGTGGGTTTATTCCTTGCTGCCGATGTGATTGAACGACGGTTGGGAACACGCAGTTTACGGGAGTTGGGCGGAATAGCCAAACAAGCACCGAAATTTGCGTTTTGGTTTGCTGCCTTGGCATTTGCTTCGGTTTCCGTACCGTTTACAAGCGGTTTTGTGGGCGAGTTTTTATTGTTGAAAGGATTGTTCTCGTTTGATTGGGTGATCGGTATTGTGGCAGGATCTACGTTGATTCTAGGTGCCGTTTATACTTTCCGTGCTTACCAGTTGAGCATGTACGGACCGGTAAAAACAAGCGCTTTTACCGATTTATCAATAAGCGAACTGATCGTTTTTGCAGTGATCATCATCGCAGTTGTGTTCCTTGGTGTTTACCCGAAAGCTGTAATCGATTTCGTGGAACCAAGTGTTACCGACTTGTTAGCTAGTATTAAACAAACTCCTTTAGTGCCATAAGATGGATGCATTAATAGTCATATTTGTAAGTGGATTGATTTCCATTTTTGCCGCTTTTGCGAAGAAACCTGTAGTGGTGCTTTTGGGTGCCAGTGGTGGTTTGATGCTGGCAATCGGTTTGATGATCAATCAGTTGGTTACAGGCCATTCTTGCGTGAATATCAGCTACGAAGGATTGAATTTCGATCCGATCTCGCTGATCTTTAGCCTTGCGTTGTCGGTGTTTACGTTATTGATCATTTCAGTGGGATACGAACGTTTTAAAGAAGAACCCGAGCATACAGGTGAATACATCGGTTTATTGGTGTTCTCGTTGTGCGGAGCGGTGATTATGACGGCTTTTACCGACATGTTCATGTTCTTCCTCGGATTGGAAATCCTTTCGATTCCGATCTACGTAATGGCCGGTAGCCGCAAGAGCGATGTACGTTCCAATGAAGCTTCCCTGAAGTATTTCCTCATGGGAGCATTTGCCACAGGTTTGCTATTGTTTGGAATTGCGTGGGTTTACGGAGCTACTGAAAGCTTTACTATTGAAGGAATCTCGGCTGCCGTTATGAACGGAGACGTTGCCGGCAACCCGATTTTATTGGTCGGAATCTTATTGATCTTGAGCTCTTTTGTTTTTAAAGTTGGAGCTGCACCATTTCACTTCTGGAGTCCGGATGTGTACGACGGAGCGCCGCACGCCGTGACAGGTTTCATGGCTTCGGTCGTAAAAATGGCTGCTTTTGCTGCATTCCTGAAATTATTCTCTGGTTGTTTCGGCGGAAGCGATTTGCGCGATTTCTGGGCGCCTGCATTGGCTGTTCTGGCGGTAATCACCTTGTTTGTAGGTAACTTATCGGCGTTACGCCAGGTTCGCCTAAAACGACTGTTGGCTTTCTCGAGTATTACACACGTTGGTTACACGTTGTTGGTGATTGTGAGTAATAATGAAATGGCAACATTCGATCTGTGGTTTTACATGGCAGCTTACGGATTCTCTATCATCGCGATTATCACTGTTGGTTTGGTAGTGAATGACGCTGAAGATCGAATAGAAGCTTTGAAAGGTTTGGGGAAACGCAATCCGCTACTGGCAATTGTTGCGGTTGTTTCGATTCTTTCACTGGCCGGAATTCCGCCAACAGCCGGTTTCTTCGGTAAATACATGGTGTTTTCGCACGCGTGGAACGACTGGTGGTGGTTAGTGATTATCGCTTTGATCAACTCAGCAATCAGTATTTACTATTACCTGCGCATGTTAGGCACGGTTGTTAGTGCGGAAGAAACGCCCGGAGAAAAGATTAAGGTAAGTCCGCTCACTACAGCGGTATTATTGATCTGTTTGGCCGGAATGTTGGGATTGAGTGTTGTGCCAACATTCTTATGAACTAAGAGCAGCTTTACAACTCACTACTTATGAGAAAACCACTTCAAGAATGAATGGTATGATAAAATATGGAGTAGTGTCGCTGTTTACGGGTTTGTTCGGTTTTCTGAATGCCCAATTGCTGGATAATTCGCAGGGGAAGGCGTTTACGGAATACCCGTTCTTCAATACCCGGTTTATCAAAGCCAGCAAAATCAAGGAAATCAAAGGATCATATACCTTTAAAAAGCAAGGCGATATTATGCGTCAAACAGATTATGTCTATGTTTTTTCCTTTGATACGTTGGGTCAGTTGACACGTCATTATGAAACAGCTGCAGGTGACATTGTGAATGACACCGTGGTGCGTTATTACACTTACGATGGTTCCGGAAATTTGCTAAGCCTTCGTATTAATGAGAAGCGTGGCTTCATGACTACATATTACACATACGATGATCAAAACCGTGTAGTGAAAGAAGAAGTATGGCGTGATATCGATACGTTGCATAGTTTGCTCGCTCCGGATATTGAACGCTCAATCCTGTGGAATTCGGAAACGATGACGTATGAAGAATATCCTTCGCAACTTAAGAGGAAACGCTTCAATAGTTATGGAAATCAATACTTTGAAAACACAACTACTTTTGATAGCCTCGGTTATTTGGTTTCGACACATGATCTCTACACCATTACCCGTGATCAGTATACAACTAAATATACTTACGCCAACAAAGGCTGGATTGATCGCATGCAAGTTGTGCACAATATCGATTCTATTCCGCTTTCGGAAATGGTGTTTGCGTATGATCAGTACGGAAATTTAACTTCCAAACAGGAATACAAGAATGGTGTTTTCACGACTGAATACCAGGTAATTTACAGTGGCGATACCGGAATGTTATCTTCAGTGCTGATTCGCGAAGTCAGTTCCAATTTTATTTCGATTATTCGTTTTGCAGAACCGGTTTTTTGGGAGTAAAAGACGGTCGGTTTTTGGGAAACATCTTTTAGACTATAGGCTTGTATGTAAGCACTTGAAAATCAACAGTTATATTTTTTAGATTGGTATTCGGGAATTCGGGTGTTCGGGATATCCCGAACACCCGAATTCCCGAATTTCATTTCAGATTTTTCAGTTTCCGAAGAAATTCCCTCGAATTTTGAACCACAAACACATCAAACAATCCCAACTGCAAGCAAACACCCAAACACAATCAGCAAACACGCCACGCCGACTCTTAAGGTTCCAAGGGTCATCTTTTTCAACAACTTATTTCCCGCAAAAGCACCTGCAAATGCCGAAAGAGTTGCGGCAAGAAGTAGCGTAAAATCAAAACGCTCGTGTTGTTGAATAATGGGGGGGATATAAACGATCAACCGTGCAGTATCGATCAGACAGGCAATGATAACACCCGTTGCGATGAAGGATTCTTTTCCAAGGCCGGCACGCAGTAGAAATACACTTCTCAATGCTCCCTGATTACCCGAAAGTCCGCCGAAAAAGCCGCTTAACACACCACCGATTGGCAGGTATTTGCGATCTAATTCCAACTTTGAAAGTGCAGGAATCAGTTCAAACAATGCAAAGAAAACAAGCAGGAAACCAATAATAAGTTTCACCCATTCAACTATAAATAAGTGTCCGAATAATTGGTAATCGCCCAAGGGTTCAATAGTTGCAAGAAACTTCAGTAACCAGGCTCCCAGAAGGGCAAATACAATGGCAGGAAGCCCAAAACGAAGTGCAATGGGCCAGTTCACGTGTTTGCCCAGCAACAAAAACTTGAACCCGTTGTTGAGAAAATGCACAATGGCTGTGAGCAGAATAGCAATCTCGATCGGGAAAAACAGCGCGAATACAGGAACGAGAATAGTGCCAAGTCCGAAACCGGAAAAGAGTGTAAGTCCAGAACCAATTAGTGCAGCTGTGCAAATCAACAGGTAATCCATCAGTGATGTTGTTTGAATGCCAAAAGTAGAAAATCCGTTTCAGGGTAACAAAAAAAGCTACCGGTTTACCGATAGCTTTTCATTAAAATATCATTAACAATTAACGCGTCGCGCCAATCATTCTAAGTGCACGGTTATCCAACACTTCTGCACGTTTCTGCAATGCAGATACAAGCGTAGATTGCATACTTCCGCGTGCTTGTGCCAACATTTGTTTGCGTTCTTCTTCGTAATTGGTTGCATCAGCCGGTGCTTTGATCGTTTTGTTCAAACGAATCACATACACACCTGCATTACCGATCAATGGTTTTGTAGTTTCACCGTCTTTCAAACCGCTGAACAATGAACCGACAACCTCAGGTTCGTAACCACCACCCTGAATACTTGGGCTTGCAAATGTAATTTCTGCAGAAGTTACCTGCACATTTCCTTTTTTGGCAAGTTTTTCCAGGTTACGTACTTTACCGATCTGAGCAATGTATTTCTTTGCTTTTTTATCCTTGATAGCTTCCAAACGCATTGTTGTATATGCATCTTCGTAAGTAGGAGCTCCTTTTTCTTCACGAATAGAAGAGATCATCGCAATGATGTAACGTCCTTCATCAATGATCGGTGATGAACACATCATTCCAACTTCTGCATCCGGATCATAAGCCAAACCTAAGATCTTTTGCTCGGCATTTTTCGTGTTGAATCCTGTTACTTTCGGACTTTCATCCAAAATACGTACCGGACGTGCAAAATAACCATCACGACGTGCAAGTGTATCAAACAAGCTCAGTTTCGCCATAATATCCGTTTTCGCAGCGATTTTTGCCTGGTACTTGTAAAGTAGATTGTACGATTTATCGCTTAGATTTCTCTTCGTTTCTTCAGAAGGCAACAATGTTTGTTCGATCACTGCCAGCAATGGAATTTTCGCGTCTTTCTTGTCCAACACTTCAATGATGTGGAACCCGAAATCAGATTGCACCACTCCGATTTTACCAACAGGATTGGCAATTACGAAATCAGAGAATTCAGGAACGAACTCATCTTTTGCGAATTCATATTTTCCGCCTTTTTGTTTGGAACCTTCATCTGTTGAATAGGTCATTACAAATTCATCGAAGCGCGCTTTGTCGGCATTCAATAGTGTAGCCAAACTATCAGCGATCTTTTTCTGAGCGGCCGAACCTGCTTTATCCGTTTTAGTTGCCGGAAGAAGGATGTGGCGTGCAGTCAATGCCTGTGTGTTGAAGCCAAGAACTTTCGCCAAGTAGGTTTTACCCTGGCTGTCATAAGGACCAACTACCTGGCCTACACTTGAAGCTCTGAACACTGTATCCATATAAGCAGGGTAAGTCAAACCTTTCGCGTTCGGATCGCTGTCCATTCTGTATGGATTGGCTACTTTGTTATAACGTGTAGCAGTTTGCGTGTTTTTGATCACGAAATTAGAATCGTCAGCAGTAGCTGCAAACTCTCTTTTAAGTTCCTTCAACCCTCCGTAGAATGTATTTGAATCCTTTTTTGAAGGCTGAATGGTAATGTCGAAGTATTTTACATCGCGCCCTGCCATTACTTCATATTTCTTCTCGTCTTTGTGAGCGTCGTAAAAAGCACGGATTTCACTTTCTTTAATGTGAACATCTTCGTCCTGAATGTCACGGAAATTGCGGAGAATAAACGAAACGGATTTAATTTCCTTTTTCGCTTTGTATTCTTCTTTTGCCTCCAATTTGGTTACATAAACCGTTTGACCGATTAACTGCATGTATTTTTCCTGCATACGTTGCTTTCGCAAACCGTCTTTGGTATCTTTCCATTGGTTGATTTCTTCAGGATCTTTGGAGTTTTCTTTTCCTTCGATGAATTTGTCCAACGCAGCAGAATTAAACTGGCCGGTCAATGAATCTGCAAACGAACGGGCAATATCAGGAAGCAACGGGAAACCGTCTTCACCATAAAGGTAAGCGTCCAATTCCTGGTCACTTACTTCTATTCCCAATGCGTCGTATTCTTTTTGCAAAAGCATTTCGCTTACTGTACCAGCCCATGCGCGATCTGCACTTTGTTCGCGGTCACGATCCGTGTATTCACGTCCTTGCTGCTGATACTGCATCATGTCTTGTTGCTCTGCAAGCTTGAGATTACGATCATAAATTGCAGGATCTACATCTTCACCACCAACCGTTCCAAGCGGAAGCTGACCGGATCCCGGATCACATTTCTGAAGTCCGGAGAAAATGAATGTCAACAATGCAAGACCAACAAACCCTACTAGTAAGTAACGTCCTTTTTCTTGTATTTTACCAATAATTGCCATGTTATGCTATTCTTATTTAAGGGTGCGAATATAATCAGTTGGGGCGACTTTTAAAAGTTTCGTACACAATTTGATGTTTAATTATTGATTATGAATGTTGAATTATGAAGTTGCTGCCTACCTGAAGACCTGAATTCGTATCCAAAACTTCAATAAAACACTCAAATTTGAAGCACCGTGCCCGCCTTTGGCGTGATTAAAAATTCTTAAAAAAAGAGCAGTTTGAAATCCATTTTAACCTCCCGAACGTTAGTAAAGAAAACAAGATCATGAAACAAGGAGTTCTTTTTATCGGAATAGTGTTACTCGGTTTAACAGCATGTGCTCAAACCCCGAAAACCAATGCAAACATAGCGGACGACAAACCCACTCAAAAGGAAATGGACACGTTACAAAAAGCGTATTTCGCCAGCGGTTGTTTTTGGTGCGTTGAAGGTGTCTTTGAATCGGTTGATGGTGTACGCGAAGTGGTTTCCGGTTACACGGGCGGTCAAACCAAAGATCCGACTTATGAAGAAGTTTGTACAGGAAGGACCGGACATGCCGAATCGGTGGAAGTTTTCTACGATTCGACCAAAGTATCGTACCAAACATTGTTAATGGTGTTTTTCGGTTCGCACGATCCGTCGACTAAAAACCGTCAGGGACCCGATGGCGGAACTCAATACCGGTCAGCGATTTTTTACACGAATGTAGCTGAACGTGAAGCCGCCAAGCATTACATCGATTCGTTGCTCGACAATCGCTTGTATCCTGTTGTAACAACGGAAGTGAGCCCGTTAACGACATTTTACCAGGCAGAAATCTATCACCAGAATTACGAATGCAATAATCCGAACAATCCTTATGTGCAGAATGTGTCTGTTCCGCGGATCAATAAATTCAAAGCGGCTTATCCGACGCTGTTGAAGAAGGAAGATTAGTGTGGTTTAGTAAGGGCGAGTCGCGACTCGTCCCTTACTACAACACTTTTGAAATAACTTCTGTCAGAGTATCCATCTTCGGCCAGCACATTCCATTTCCGCACACCACCAATCCATCTTCACCAGCCGGTTCGTAAACCAGCACCACTTGTGGTGAAATCAACTTCAATAAATCCTGTTTCGCAGATTCGCCAATGCTTCCCTGCACTTTTACACTGTAGCGTGGCCGTAAAAAACGTTGAAGCAGTAATGCCCAGTTCGAGTAGCCGGAGCCGTAATGTTCCATTCCATCGAGCATATTCTGTAATTGCTGATGCGCTGTTTGGCGCCAATCTTCGCGCTCGAGCAGTAAACTCAGTGTCAGTAAATTGTTGGCCATTACGCCGTTGGAAGCCGGAGTGACATTGTCGTTCAGTTCCATTTTTCGTGCAATGAGATCATGCGATTCAGGTGTGAAAAAGAACATACCCGAAGTTTCGTCAAAAAAGTCATTAAGCGTATATTCGTTAAGAGCGGTCGCTTTTTCCAGCCATTCGATATGACCGGTAACCTGGTACAATTGTATAAATGCTTCAATCGTAAAGGCATAATCATCCAGGAATCCGGAAATGAACGATTTTCCATTCTGACGGGTGTGCCACAAGTGATTGTTGTCATAAATCTGGAATCGGCAAATCCATTCGCCGATTTTGGTCGCCATGGACAGAAAAGCCGGATCGCTCAACGCAATATATGCATCCAGTAAACCGGTCACAGTCATTGCGTTCCAGGCAGTCAGACATTTTGTGTCGGTTGCCGGAGCGATGCGTCTTTTGCGTTCGGCAAACAACAGTTCGTTGCACGTTTGAATTTTCTCAAGAGTAACGGTTGGATGAGTAACACAGAATTTTTCCAACGAAACATCCCGCAGTAAAATCCATTGATCGTGTTCCCAGAATCCTTTATTGCGCGGATTATACAATTCCAGGTACCATTTTGCGTCATTACCGACAATGGATTTGATTTCATTGGGTGTCCACACATAATATTTCCCTTCAATACCTTCGCTATCGGCATCTTGTGCGGCAAATAAACCGCCTTCTTCGCCCTGCATTTCGCGTTCCAGCCATCCAAGTGTGCTGTCGAGCACCCATTTGTATTCCGGTTGCGGATCGTAGCGATAAGCCTGTGCGTACAACGACAAAAGCTGGCCGTTATCGTAAAGCATTTTCTCAAAGTGTGGCACTTTCCAAAGCATATCCACCGAATAGCGCGAAAAACCGCCTCCAAGCTGATCGTAAATACCACCGCGCGCCATTTTCTCCAGTGTCAGTTTCACATGTGCCTGAATAGCTTCATGTTGTTGCCACTCACTATAATGCAACAAGAAAAGGTAATTATTTGGGAGTGGAAATTTAGGCGCACGTGTCGGCCCGCCTTCCATCGTATCCATTTGCGGCAGCCATCTTCGAACCAACTCAGGAAGTTTGTCTTCCGGGAAATCGGTAATCGGTGTTGCCTGTCCAATCAATTCGCTTTGCTGAATACCTTCAGTGAGTTGAGTGGCATATTCCGTTACCTTTTCCGGTTCTTCGGTAAACATGTGCTGCAAACTGCGCAAAACATGCATCCATTGTTCTTTCGGAAAGTAAGTGCCGCCGTAAATAGGTTGTCCATTTGGCAATGTAAAACAGTTCAGTGGCCAGCCTCCGCGCTGCGTCATGAGTTGAACGGCATTCATGTAGACCTGATCCACATCGGGGCGCTCCTCGCGATCGACTTTGATGCAGACGAAAAATTTATTCATCAATGCCGCTACTTCTTCATCTTCAAAGCATTCGTGTTCCATCACATGACACCAATGGCAAGCCGAATAACCAACCGAAACCAATACCAGCTTATTTTCCGCTTTCGCCTGTTCAAAAACGCCGGGTGACCACGAAACCCAGTTTACCGGATTGTGGGCGTGTTGTAACAGATACAAACTCGACTCTTGAGCTAAAGCGTTGGTGTATTTTTCCATTTTAGAGACACTTATAAGGCTGATTTATTCTCTGGAGTATATATAGACGAAGCTTCCAAGCGATTGAAAATAGTTGATTATTTTCATGGTTTCAGTCTTCGTTTTATAGTAGGTAATAAGTACTTTATTGTCACTTATTTTGACATCAATGTTTGGGTTGTTTTTTATCTCCCAAGCATTTAAATCAGGAAAATTATACTCTCCATTATGGGTTAAATAATTCATGTTTGAAGCAAAGAACGCTGTTGGAATAAATAGATTTGATGGCGCTAATAATTCATTAAACGCATTGTTTTCAATTGAATAATGATGAAACTCGTAGTCTTCAAATCCATTTCTATTTATGTAGGTGTAAATAAAGTCCCTCTTGTTTTCGTCGAAAAAAGGAGTTGGAGGAAATGAAAGTGTTTTCTCACTCAACCCACTTGGTTTTTTTAAAGTGTTCATTGATAGAGTCTTTAAACTTAGATTTTCCGAGGTTTCGTTTGAGAGAGTTGTATTTGTACTAAAGAAACTAATTTCATTATTGTCATTTTTCGTACCCCAAATAAACAATTCTCCCTTTAGGTAATGATAAGCGAAATAACAACCAAGGTCAGAAACTACCATGTAATTGGTTTTTACTTGTTGATAGAATCTCCAATCATTTCTTACTTGAACTCCGGATTTGAATGAATAAGACGTTGGGCTATTACTCTGATAAATAAAATCTTTTTTAGTTTGGATTAAGGGTAGATTTAGATGATGTTCGCTTTTAACTAACTTATTCGATAAATCATATTTTGTAACTAGAAATTCATACCCTTTGCTTTCCGATTTGATCCAAGTACCATAGACTAATTCATTTTTATCGTTTGCAATGTAACGCGGTTTAGATTTAACCCCACTATTCCATTCTTTAACTAATAATTTTGAATTAGGTAAGTCAACTACTTTGTAGTTCAATGACTCATCTATTTCAACCAGATAATAATTGAATTCCAGATCAATTTTTTCATTCTTTTTTTGGAAAACCAAGTAAAATTTATCGTTAGAAACAAAACTAAAATAGGTTTGAATAAGATCTTTCTTCTCCTGAATAGGAAACAATTCGTTGTATGAGATCTCTTTTTTACTAATAGTTCCTTCCAAATCAATTTGGCCAATCTCTAGTGTGTTGATTTTATTATTAAAAAATGCGTAGTACGCAAAATTCGAATGCTCGTCTGCTGCAAAAACATCCTCAAAAAAATAATCCTCTACCCATTCATTATCAAATGTTTGGAGCTTGGGGATGCTTTTAGACCAAAGTTGATGTTGTTTTTGATCAAAGAGTGTGATAACATCGCCTTCGTCTGATTTTTCTGATTTGGAATGATTTAGAAAAGCTTCTCCAAAAAGAAAGTTTTTTGACATTACGATAGTCTGACTTAATCCGACAGAAAGGTTTAGTAGCAGTAAAAAGGTGACTAAGCAAACTGATCTCATTGATAGGTTTTTAACGTTAAGCGCCAAAGTTACTCTTTCTACAGTATTCTTAGTACTTAAAACAACTCTATTCCTGTGCAAATACGTTGGTGTACTTTTCCATGAATCAAAGGTAGCTAAGAACTTTGTGAATTTGATGGAGTTATTGAGAAGAGAGCTGGCGAACCAGAGAATTGGGGAACTGGGCGAGTTCAATCCTAAAACCTCAATTCCCTGTAATTCCAGTTCCCTGACATATTATTCGCCAACTCCAATTTATTATTCGTGATTCCTATTTCCCAATTTCACATTACCTTTGTCGCCATAGTTGATTTTTCCAGTGAAAGAATTAAAACCTGTTCACGTCCTGTTGTTTACAGTTGGCGTATTTGCTTTATTGGCCCCGTTGGCATGGTTGGTTGAAGATGACAGCTTCAAAGTAGCCGATATCCCCGTGCGGTTTATTAGTGCCGAACAGTTGCTTCATCCCAAAAAACCGATAAAAAAGGATATCACCAATATTGTGGCGCTGGTAGATACTTCTGCTATCCTGGAAGAACCGAAAGATCCCGGAAAGAAACACTCATACTCTTCCGATGGCCGGATGGGCGCTCCGTCAGGAGGTGAACTTTCAGGTGAATCTTCTACAATTATTCATTACGATGAAAGCGGAAAACGCGGCTTGTATGCTTTTTTTGAGAAACTGGAAGCAGCATCGAACGGAAAGAAAAAAGTCCGCATTTTGCATTACGGTGACTCCCAGATCGAAGGTGACCGGATGACCTCTTATATTCGTCAGCGTTTACAAAGTCAGTTTGGCGGTAACGGCCCGGGAATGATTCCGGCAATGAATGTTTATAATACTCAAACCTTTAAACAGACGTATTCGGAGAATTTTACACGTTACACCGCATTCGGTGGAGCAAAATTGAAATCACGCCGTTACGGTTCCATGAATACCGCAGCACGTTTTACGCCTGAATACGATAGTACACAAATGGCGCAAATGACCACCATCAAAGAAGCATTTATCGAAATTGAACCGTCGAAAAGTGCTTACGAACGTGCCAAATCATACAACAATGTCAAATTGTATTACACAAGCTGTGTGAAACCGTGTTCCATCAAAATTTACCAGAACGGTAATGTGATTCACGAAGACAGTTTGATCAACGATGGTCGTTACCATGTGTTGCCGTTATCATTCCCTGGTAATCCCGGAAAACTGAAATATGTATTCTCCGCGGCTGTTAGTCCTACGATTATCGGGTTTTCTCTGGAAGGCGATTTTGGTGTGCAGGTCGACAATATCGGGATGCGCGGATCGAGTGGTACGTTTTTTGGAAAGATCGATCAGCCCACAGCGGCTAAAATGTACGATGATTTGAATGTGGAAATGGTGATCATGCAATTTGGAGGAAACAGTGTTCCTTACCTGAAAGATTCAAGCGGAGTGCGCAACTTCGCCCGTAATTTCAAAGGACAATTGCAAACACTCAAAAAATTACGTCCGTCGGCATCTGTCATGGTGATTGGCCCGAGTGATATGTCAACTTCCAGTGCCAATGGTTTTGTAACGTATCGCATGCTGCCGTATTTGGTGGATGAAATGCGAAAAGCGGCAAAAGATGTCGGTGCCTGTTATTGGGATTTGTACCGAGCAATGGGTGGTTACAATTCTATGCCCAGCTGGGTAGAGAAGGGATTGGCCGGAAGAGATTATATCCACTTCACACCGAAAGGAGCAAGTATTGCATCGCAACTCTTTTTTGATGCATTCGCCGCCGAATTCGTAAAGTGGAAACAAGGGAACTAGTATTCCTTCTAATGAATCAGCACAATTGGAAATATAGCATGAAGATTTTTGGACAAATAACGGTTGTTGTAGCATTAGTGGTAGCGTGTACAGCGCGATCACAACCGTCTGATTCCGGCCCGAAGGATTCGCTGCACACCCATTTTCATCCGGCTTTTCTCACAATTGATACAGCCTTGCACGATGCTTATCCCTTTATTAATTTCTCCGCTAATTGTTTCCGGTTCTACACGCCCGAAAGTCCGAACTGGGAGAAGTTTTACAACGATTTGGGCAACATGGTCAACTTCAAAGACCGCAAGCTGAATTTTTACCACATTGGTGGATCGCATGTGCAGGCAGATATATACACACATGATATTCGCACGTATCTGCAAACCCGCTGGAGCGATCTTCCGGGCGAACGTGGTTTGGTGTTCCCGTTCGATCTTGCGCGCACCAACAATCCGTGGAATTACGTATTTACTTCGCCTAATTCATGGCGCAGTTATAAAAGCGTTTCTCTGTCCAAACCTGAAGGCATTGATTTTGGGATTTTGGGAGCCGTTGTCGAATGCTCGGATTCAATCATCGAAATCAAATTTCGCTACGATAAAACAGACGTAAAACCAGGTTTTACACGCCTGCGGATTTACCACAATAAAGGCGAGTTTCCGTTCGACCTGCATTATGGTGCGGCAGAAATTCTGATCGTGGATAAATACCACAACGCCACCCTCGGTTATACCGAAGCCGTTTTCACGGATGATGTGGATACATTTAACCTGCAATTTACCCGTAATAAGCCCGGTCCGTATGGCTTGCAATTACACGCGGTACAGCTTTCAAACGCGCATCCCGGAGTTTCCTACACAGCAATCGGGATCAATGGCGCAGGATTGTATACCTACCTTGCCAATCGCAATTTCGAAGAACAACTCAAGGAATCGCCACCTGATTTTTTTGCCTTTTCCGTTGGGACCAACGACGCGAACGTACCTTATGCCTCTTTTAACCCGGAAACTTTTAAACGCAATCTCGAACAGATGATTCAGAAAGTATTGCGTGCCAACCCGGATTGTGCCATTTTGCTCACCGTACCGAATGATGCGGCTTACAGAAAACGTTATACCAACGCCAATGTAGCCCGTGAGCGTGATGTTATGATTGAATTGGCCCGTAAATACGAATGTCCCATTTGGGATTTTTACGGTATTATGGGCGAGTTAGGGTCTTCAAAGACATGGATGTTAAAAGGATTGATGCAAGGCGACATGGTGCATTTCACTTCGGTTGGTTACCACCTAAAAGCGAGCCTGTTTGAAGATGCCTGGGAAAAATGGTTGCAGCAAATGGAATTACGAAACCACTAAATTAAAGAAGTCAGGGAAGAATGTTACAAATACAATGGTATAACATCAGTTACTGGGGGATAGAGCGCCTTCAAAAAATCTTTAGTTTCGAAGCAACGGATTCGATGGTATTCAACCGCCTCGATTTTTGGCTGTTCTTCATTTTCATCATGATCTTCTTCACGATGTTGCACAAACACCAATTGGTACGCAGCATGTTCATTACGGTTGTAAGTTTGTTTTTGTATTATAAAACTTCGGGCTTATTCGTACTTCTCCTGGCACTTTCCATCGTCGTGAATTATGTATTGGGAAGGCGTATTTTCAACGCTCCGTCAGACCTGAGGCGTAAATGGATCATAGCCTTTTCCGCAACATTCAACGTACTTTTGCTAGGATACTTCAAATATGGCCTCTTTTTCACCGAATCGTTTAACAAGTTATTTCACACCGATTTTGAAGCATTCAACATGTTTGCACAATGGGGGAATGGCTTTTTCGGAGACCACACATTTGAAACAATGATTCTGCTCCCGGCCGGAGTAAGTTTCTTCACTTTTCAATCCATTAGTTACGTTGTAGATATTTACCGGAAAGAAATTACACCGGTGAAAAATTTCTGGGATTACGCGTTTTACGTGACCTATTTCCCGCACGTAATCATGGGACCGATCGTTCGTGCCCGCGATTTCATTCCGCAAATCTACAAACCATTCCAACTCAATAAACAGGTCTTCGGTGAATCTGTTTTTCTTATCATGAAAGGTTTGTTCAAGAAGATCGTTCTGGCTGATTTTATCGCTGTACATTTTATTGATAAAGTAGTTGATTCGCCTGAAGCTTATCCAGGATTTGTGAGCATTCTCGCAATGTGGGGTTATTCGTTGCAGATTTACGGCGATTTCTCGGGTTATACCGACATTGCAATCGGAATCTCACGGCTTATGGGCTTTGAGTTATTACCCAACTTTAATTCGCCCTACAAAGCCAATAGTGTGGCCGATTTCTGGCGGCGATGGCACAAGTCGCTCGGTGCATGGTTGCGCGATTACCTCTACATCCCGCTCGGCGGAAACAAGAAAGGAAGTATCGGGACCTACATCGCCATTCTGATCATTTTCATTTACATGATTTTTATCACCGGCTGGTACGACCTGGTTTTCATCTACCTCGGACTCATGGCAGTAGTTGCCACAGGTGTTTCCATGAACAAGGAAGCCAACTACATTCTGAAAGGATTTACGATGGCGTATGCCATTGCTTTTGTAATCGGCGTTACCTGGATTTGCTTCCTGGGTTGGTACGATCCGATTACTATTGCCGTTTACCTTGGATCGCTCGCATTGTATGCCATGCTGATGTTGTTCAGCAAAAGTTTTTCTTCACTCATGAACCGCGATTTGAACCTACTGATCACGATGGTGGTGGGCGGTTTGTGGCACGGTGCTACGCAAAACTTTATGATTTGGGGAGCCATGAATGGTCTGGCGCTTGTCGTTTACAATTACTGGAAGAAAATTTCTCCTTACGAAAAAAGCAACTGGCTCCTGGTGCATTTCTGGAAAGTATTCCTCACCTTTAATTTCATCACATTCACACGGATCTGGTTCCGACTGAAAGAAGACGGAAAACCAAATGCGATGCTGGATCACATTTACAATCACTTTAATTTCGATTGGACAAAATTGTGGGCAGTCTTGTGGAATTTCGGGCCGGTATTCATTGTTATCGGTGTAGGCTTTTTCTTACATTGGATCCCGCAACGCTGGAAAGACGCCGGAATTGCGGTTTTCGCCAAAACACCGATGGTCGTGCAATTGATGATGGTAGCTATTTCCGTTGTATTGATGTACCAGGCTGTTTCGGGTGAATTCAAAGCCTTTGTTTATTTGGAATTCTAATGGGAAAGACGGTTCGGTTTGAGGATTTGGGATTGATGGATTACCAGCAGGCATGGGACTATCAGGAATCTTTATTTGCCGAATCCATCGCTCTGAAAATCGAACACCGCAACGGAACTTCCACTACCGAAACGACCAATCATTTGTTGTTTGTAGAACATCCGCATGTGTATACGCTTGGCAAAAGCGGAAGTACTGACAACTTGTTGCTCGATGAAAAAGGTTTGGAAGAACATCACGCGACATATTACAAGATCAATCGCGGTGGTGATATAACCTATCATGGCCCCGGGCAATTGGTCGGCTACCCGATTTTCGATCTCGACCACTTTTTCACTGATATTCACAAATACATGCGTTTTCTGGAAGAAGCTGTTATTCAGACTCTTGCGGTTTACGGGATCAAAGGCGAGCGCTCACAAGGATTTACCGGTGTTTGGATTGATCCTGAATTGCCTTCCGCACGAAAAATTTGCGCTATGGGCGTGAAATGCTCACGTTGGGTTACGATGCATGGGATCGGATTCAACGTCAATACCGATTTGTCTTATTTTTCTCACATTGTGCCTTGCGGAATTGAAGATAAAGCTGTAACTTCAATGCAACACGAGTTGGGAAGAGCACTTGATCTGGATGAGGTAAAAGCCGTTCTGAAAGTGAAATTGGCGGAACAGTTCGGTTATACCTACACACATGAGTAATAAAAAGGGAAGAGGCCGGCTCAGAAAATTGTTTCGCGTCATTCTGGGAACTGTATTGGTCCTCATCGTATCACTAAACATCTTCATTCTGCTAAGCGGCAGGTTTTACCTCTACAAAGGCATTTATTCCACGTATTTATCGGGTGAATCGTCACCGACCATTTACGACAAGGATATCTTCTATTCTTCAACGCTCAGTGCGCCTGCTGTACATCAGCCGTGGGCGATGCATCCCAAGCGGAACGACCTTAAAATTCCTGCAAAGTACCGGTCGTACTTGGAATCATACGAAACCAAATCGTTCCTGGTGTTTAGGAATGACAGCCTGATTTTTGAAGAATATTGGGGTGAGCACAATTCCAAAACAGTTTCCAATTCCTTTTCTGCCGCCAAAACAATGGTGAGTATGTTGGTCGGAATCGCTGTAGAAGAAGGCAAGATCAAGAGTTTGGATGATCCGGTTTCCAATTACCTCCCCGCATTTTCTGGTAAAGGCAAAGAAAAGATAACCATCCGGCATTTGCTCATGATGGCTTCCGGATTGGATTGGGGTGAAAGCGGTGTGAATCCATTATCCGAAAATGCCGAATCGTATTACGGAAGCGATTTGTGGGGTCTGGTAAATCGCCAACAAGTTGTGGGGAAACCCGGTGAAGCATTTGTTTACCAAAGCGGTAATTCGCAATTGCTGGCGTACATTGTCGAAAAAGCGACAGGAAAAGATTTGACCCGCTACGCCGATGAAAAATTGTGGAAGCCCATGGGAGCGGAAGCAGACGCGTTCTGGAGTCTGGATAAGGAAAACGGCGATGAAAAAGCATTCTGCTGTTTGTACAGTACCTCTCGCGATTTTGCCCGTTTGGGAGTTTTGCTGGCCAACAACGGAAAATGGAAAGACAAACAGCTCATTCCTGAATGGTATTTCAAAGAAATGGTGGCAAACCCTGAAATGAAAACCGAAGAAGGCGTTCCGAATACGCGATATGGCTTGCATATCTGGACCTTTCTCGGATACACCGACCCGGTGTATTATTGTCGCGGAATTCACGGGCAGTACATCATCGCTATTCCGGCAAAAAACCTGGTAATCGTACGTACCGGAAACCGGCGTGCCGACAATTTTGAGATTCCCGAATCGAAAAAAGGTGACAAAGCCTACCGCGAGAAATACGGTCCCTATTTGGGGCACCCAACCGATTTGTTCCAATACATCAGTTTGGGTAAAAAATTGGAATCACAATTGTGATGCGGGGGTGGGATTTATCCCACCCTATTGCTGTCTCATATTAAAATCAAAAATCTCTTCGTAATTTCGCGCACTGATTTCCAAAGATCAAAGCAATGCGTGAAGAATTGAAAGGCCCCAAAGTAGAAAATGTGCGAGTAGTAATTGTACCCGAAAAGAATCCCGAAGGTGGCATACAACATTACGTCTACCTGTTGAACCTGCGCGAAGATATCATGGAAGGGATCATCATCACAAGCAAAGGCTACGGAACCAATGTCGAAACCGGTGAGTCGGTAAAAACATCAACGTTGCGTCATTCTTTGGAAGTGTTGCTACCCGACGAAGCGGCTAAAATCGAACCGATCATGGAAGAAGTATTTGGCCTCACCAATGAATACTGGGTTAGCTTTTGGGCCGAAGATGTGATGTACGACAAAAAGTTCATTTTCTTACCTGAAACCATCAATGAAAAAAATTACACCGATATCCCGAAATTGGGAGTAAAAGGTGTGATGGTAGGATAATATTGATCAAAAAAAGTGTGGTAGCGATTTATCGCTACCACACTTTTGCTTTATAACATTTTGGATTTTCTTACAGAGTTCCGCGCTTGGCCTGTTCGCGCTCAATCGATTCAAACAAAGCTTTGAAATTCCCCGCACCGAATCCGCGTGCACCCATTCGCTGAATGATCTCAAAGAACAAGGTTGGTCGGTCTTCAACTGGCTTGGTGAAAATTTGCAGCAAATAACCTTCTTCATCGGCATCGATCATAATGGCCAGTTTTTGCAGGTCCGCGATGTTTTCATGCATCATCGACATGTGTTCACCCAATCGCTCGGGAATGGCATCGTAATACGCCTGTGGTGGCGCTGACAGGAATTCGATTCCTCGCTCGCGCAAAGCAGTAACTGTTGAAATAATATCATCGGTTGCAATCGCGATGTGCTGCACACCCGGTCCTTCATAAAAATCAAGGTATTCTTCAATTTGTGATCGTTTTTTACCTTCTGCCGGTTCGTTGATCGGGAATTTGATGCGACCGTTTCCGTTGCTCATTACCTTACTCATCAGGGCAGAGTATTCGGTGTGGATTTGTTTGTCATCAAACGAAAGGAAATTCACAAATCCCATCACGTCTTCGTACCATTTCACCCAGGTATTCATTTCGCCCCAGCCAACGTTTCCAACCATATGGTCAACAAACTTCAAACCGATTGGCTCCGGGTTGTAATCCGATTCCCATTTCTGGAAGCCCGGCATAAACAAACCATTGTAGTTTTTGCGTTCAACAAACATGTGAACGGTCTCACCATAGGTGTAAATTCCGGCGCGAACCACTTCTCCGTGTTCGTCCTTTTCAACCGTAGGTTCCATGTAAGAACGGGCGCCACGTTTGGTGGTTTCTTCCCACGCACTGCGGGCATCTTCTACCCAAAGAGCAATTACTTTCACCCCGTCACCGTGCTTTTTCACGTGTTCCCCGATAGGAGAATCGCTGGTTAAAGCCGTAGTCAAAACCAAACGGATTTTGTCTTGTTTCAACACGTAAGATGCGCGGTCTTTCATGCCTGTTTCCAATCCGGCATAAGCAAATGATTGAAAACCGAAAGCCGTTTTGTAAAAATGTGCCGCTTGTTTGGCATTTCCTACGTAAAATTCAATGTAGTCGGTTCCCAATAACGGAAGGAAATCCTGCGCTCCTTCAAAAATCTTCTCCAAACCGTATTCTACATTCTTAACTTCTTTACTCATATCTTTAAGTATAATGTGCTTGATTAATTATTTTTCCAGCCAGCTGTAAGCATAGCTGTCATCTTGCATGTCGATGGCTGCCTGCGTGAGTTTTAACGGACGGAATGTATCCACCATTACCGCCAGTTCGGCAGTTTCTTTCTGACCGATACTGCGTTCGTAAGCTCCCGGGTGCGGACCGTGTGGAATTCCTCCCGGATGAAGGGAAATGTATCCTTTTTCAACATGATTACGGCTCATGAAATCACCGTCAACATAATACAATACTTCATCCGAATCGATGTTGGAATGATTGTAAGGTGCTGGAATTGATTTCGGGTGGTAATCGTACAGCCGCGGACAAAAAGAGCAAATGACGAAATTGTGCGCTTCGAATGTTTGATGAACCGGAGGTGGCTGATGCACGCGTCCTGTAATCGGTTCAAAATCATGGATCGAAAAAGCATACGGGAAATTATAACCGTCCCAGCCGATCACATCAAACGGGTGCGAAGCATAAGTTAGCTCATGTAGCACGTTTTCCTTTTTGATTTTGATGATAAAGGATCCTTTTTCATCGTGCGTTTCCAATTCAGAAGGCCCGCGCAAATCACGCTCACAAAATGGTGAATGCTCCAGCAACTGGCCAAAATTATTGCGGTAGCGCTTCGGTGTTACCACCGGTGAAAACGATTCTACGATAAACAAACGGTTTTCGGTAGTATCGAAATCAATCTGATAGATCATTCCGCGCGGAATCACCAGGTAATCACCATAAGAGAAAGTGATATTTCCAACCAACGTGCGCAGTTTTCCTGTTCCCTGGTGAATGAAGATCACTTCGTCCGCATCGGCGTTCTTATAAAAATAAGAAGTGAGTGATTGCTGCGGAGCGGCCAGGGCGATGTTCAGATCATTGTTGAAAAGAACAATCGTTCTGCTTTCCAGGAAATCGGCTTTCGGCTGCACATTGAAACCCTTCAGCATGCGCGAAGTAATGTTTTTATTGACCGCAGCTACCGGTGTCTGATCAACTGCCTCACCAACAGATTGCACCATTGTTGGACGGTGAACGTGGTATAACAGCGAAGAAAACCCGTGAAATCCTTCCGTTCCGAACAGTTGTTCGTAATAAATTCCCCCTTCGGGTTTATCGAAAGTTGTATGGCGCTTGTGCGGGAATTTCCCGAGTTTATGATAATAGGGCATTTTTCTAATGTATTAAATTGTACTAAAATAAACGGTTAACCAGCTGGGTTGATCACTCAGGATTCCGTTTGATGAGGTACTTCAACAAACAATTTAATTCGGACCACTTTTTTATCATCAGAAAACAAATATAAGCAATCCTTCAACCTTAAAAAAATGATTTTCATTAGGTTTTACTGAAATGACAGGCAACAAGCGCGAGCCAAGACACAGCATCAAAAAAATGCTATTTTTGCTCATTCTTAAATGGCGTAAATGAAAAAAGTGCTTGTGATAGGTGCCGGTGGACAAATCGGCACAGAGTTGGTTCTGACATTGCGGACCAAATTCGGTAACGATCAGGTGGTAGCCGCGGATGTGAAAGAAACCTGTCCGGAACAATTGGAGGGTGGTCCGTACAGAAAAATGGACATCCTTGACCGGGAAGATGTATCTGCCTATATCCGCGAAACCGGATTCGAGCAAGTCTATTTATTAGCAGCCCTGCTTTCGGCTACAGCGGAAAAAGCGCCGGATTTTGCCTGGAAGCTGAACATGGAAGGATTGTTTACGATTCTCGATTTAGCCAAAGAAGGAGTGATCAAAAAGATCTTCTGGCCAAGTTCGATTGCTGTTTTCGGGCCAACTACGCCACGCGAAAACACACCTCAATATACAGTAATGGAACCGACAACGGTTTACGGTATTTCCAAGCAGGCAGGTGAGCGCTGGTGTGAATATTACTTCAACAAATTCGGGGTCGACGTGCGCAGTATCCGTTACCCGGGATTGATTTCCTACAAAAGTTTACCCGGAGGAGGAACTACTGATTACGCAGTCGATATTTTCTACCAGGCAAAAGCAAAAAAGGAATATACCTGTTTTCTGACTGAAAATACCGCTTTGCCGATGATGTTTATGGAAGATGCGATTCGCGCAACCATTGAATTAATGGACGCTCCGGCAGAACAATTAACCGTCCGTTCAAGCTACAATCTTTCTGCTTTGAGTTTCACACCTAAAGATTTGGCCGAATGCATTCAAAAGAGTATTCCTGAATTTAAAATAACGTATTCTCCCGATTTCCGCCAGGCAATTGCAGACTCATGGCCGGCGTCGATCGACGACAGAGTTGCACGTAAAGATTGGGGATGGTCAGAACACTTCGATTTGTTCAATATGTGTACGGAAATGTTAAAAAATATCGACGTTAACAAGATAATTAACTAATGGTTTTCCGTTCATCGATTGATTTGTCTTTTTTATCGAATTTTATTTTTTTCCTTGTGCATTATCCAAAAATAAATCTATCTTTAAAATGCGCTACTAAACTAATTAATGTGAACATGTGGAAGTCAAAGCAATTGGTTCTTCTAGTCTGTTTCCTCACTTTCGGAATCGTTGGATGGTCTTATAATGGTAATAATGACCAGGATGGGCTTAACAAATCTGATGCGAAAGGAAAACAAGGAAAATGGATTTACTACGGTAAAGACCGTCCTGAAGCAGGAATACCTGCCGAAGGAAAAGTAGAAGAGGGAAAATACGTTGACGATCGTAAAGAAGGTATTTGGATAAAATACCACAACGATGGAGTCACTCCGAAGCTCAAAGGTGAATATGAAAATAATCGCCCAAAAGGTAACTACACGAAGTATCACCAAAATGGTAAAGTCAAAGAGGTTGGAAACTTTGAGAAAAACCAGTACCACGATTCGCTGAAACGGTTTCACGAGAATGGACAGTTGGAATACGAAGCTGATTACAACGAGGGAGGAAAAGAGCAAGGAAAGGTAAAGTACTATTACCCGAACGGCCAGTTGGAGTTTGAATATACTTCCAGCAACGGCACGCCTACAGGAAAAGCAGTTCGTTACTACGAAAACGGTGACGTGAAAGAAATCATCGAATACGCGGCTGATGGTTCTGTTTCCAAAAGCACCGAAAAAGAGATGGTTAACCAACCGGTAACTGTCAGAGACCCGGGAGCAAGCAACGAGCGTGCACCAGCTATCGGAAGTTCACCAAAAACAAAAGGTGTTAAATGGCAGCCGAATGGTTACAACAAAGTCTACAACGAAGACGATGAAATCTGGCAGGATGGAGTCTTTAAAGAAGGCAAACTATGGGATGGTAAAGTCTACGTTTATGACAGAGACGGAATCCTCCTTAAAGTAAAAGTCTACAAAAGCGGTGTCTATCATTCCGACGGACAGCTTTAAGAAATAAATAAACTATTTAGAAAGTCATCAATCGAAAGGTTGGTGACTTTTTTGTTGGGATAAATTGACTACTAACTTCAGTGCGTGGCTCTTAATCATCCATTGGAACTCCGCGCTTTGTAATAATACCAGGCAATCAACTGAACAAACCAACTAAGCTGAAGGAGCAAAAAAGCATAAAGAAGTACCGGAAACCAATCCGTATTAATTGACTGCGGTTGATTAAGCTCGGTATAAACGGAATAGTCGGTATACCTTTTTGGTTGTGATTCCTGAATCATATTGCTCAATAAAAGGAAAATCAGTATCGTTGTGATGGTTGTTCCGGCTAAGTGAATGCGCGCCAGCCAGCGCAATGCCCGAAAAGCGGGAATGAAACGAAATAGAAGCCAGCTAATCAGGAAAAAGCTACCGACGAAAAAAGCGATTTGATAACCGCCAATTACGAAGTACGTATCATGAAAGGCAATATCGAGCATCCAATTCGATATTAAATCACCAAAGATGAAGAACAAAGCCAGCGCCAGCCATTGATTCCAATAAAGGGTTTTTAGTACAGATCTGATCATAAACAAAAAAGTCCCGCCGAAGCAGGACTTTACAAAGATATTCTTTCAATATTATTTCACAGTAATATCCACCAATTCCAATTCAAAGATCAAATCAGTGTAAGGTGTAATCAATGGTGCTTTTCCGGTTTTGCCGTAAGCAACAGGATACGGAAGGAAAAACTTCCCTTTTCCACCTTTACCCAGCATTGCCAAACCTTCTTCAAATCCGGCGATCATCGGCTGCACTTTGTAACCAAAGCTCATTGGCTGACCGCGATCATAAGAAGCATCAAACTTTTCACCGTTCATAAACATTCCTTTGTAGTGAACCGAAACCTGATTCCCCTGAACCGGCTTATTTCCCGTTCCCTTATTCTCGATCACGTACACCAAACCTGTAGCAGTTTGTTTTGCCGTAGGATATGTTTTCTTGATCTCAGCGAAGAATTTTTTGTTGTAATCTGCTTCGGAAATTTCAGATACCATTTTGATACGTTCTGCATCAATAGCCCGTTGTTTTTCCTCTGCTGCTTTTTTCGCGTCCTGTTCAGCTTTTTTCACATCGTAAACACGTGCAAACTCTTTCGTTGCATTCCAGTTTTTGGCTGCATCACCCACACGAATGATGGTTACATGCGTCATCACATCGTTTTGTTCAATGGCGTTTACTACATCTTGTCCTTCGACAACATGACCAAAAACTGAATGTTTTCCGTCCAACCATGGAGTTCCCTTATGTGTGATAAAGAACTGGCTTCCGTTGGTAGCTGGTCCTGAATTGGCCATAGACAAAATACCGGGGCCGCTGTGTTTCAAATCCGGGTGAAATTCATCAAAGAAACGGTGATCAGGTCCACCTGAACCAACGCCCATCGGGTCACCCCCCTGGATCATAAAGTCCTTGATCACACGGTGAAACTTTAATCCGTCAAAGAACGGTTTTGAATACGTACGATTCACAGCGGTTAAATTACCTTCTGCCAAACCAACAAAATTAGCAACTGTCATTGGCGCTTTCTCGTATTCCAATTGAACAATGATCGTTCCTTTTGTTGTTTCAAAATTGGCGTAAATTCCAGGACTCAGTTTAGCAATACGTGCAGCTGCTTCAGCTTTACGTTTCTCTTCTTCGGCGGCCTTTTGTTGTGCTGCCTCTGCAATTTTATTCATTTCCTTGTTGAACGTTTCGGTTGCGTTCCACTTTTTGGCAGCATCACCAACACGAACGATGGTTACTTTTTTCATCACATCGTCTTGCGCAATCGCATTTACCACATCCTGTCCGTGTACAACATGCCCGAAAACAGTATGCATATCATCCAACCAGGGAGTTTCCTTATGTGTGATAAAGAACTGACTTCCATTGGTATTTGGCCCGGAATTGGCCATTGACAAAATACCTGGTCCGTTGTGTCTTAGATCAGGGTGAAATTCATCCGGAAATGAATAACCCGGAGTGCCTTCTCCTGTTCCAAGTGGATCGCCCCCCTGGATCATGAAATCAGCGATCACCCGGTGAAATTTCAAGCCGTTATAGAAAGGCTTTTTGAAAAAGAAATCCCCCGGTTTAAAATTACCTTCGGCTAATCCGACAAAACTAGCCACCGTCAATGGTGTTTTTTCGTACTCCAGCTGAATAATAATAACTCCCTTGGATGTTTGCATTTTGGCATAAATACCCGGCTCAAGTTTTGGTAACTTTGGTTTCGCGGCGAATGCATTTCCTATGAATCCGACGGAAAGTAAAATGCTTACTAACGCGATTGATAATCCTTTCATATAATTCAATTTTGCACTAAAAATACATAATTTCTATTCAGCTTCTCAAAATCAAAAAGCAGACCGAAAATACTTTCCATGGTAACTAGTTGTTAATTTTTCCTACTTGCACGATTTCCATTTAAAAAAAGCCGAACTTTACAGCACAAATTGAAGAACGATGCGTGTAGAGCAATTATATACCAAATGTTTAGCGGAAGCGGCTTATTTTATTGAAAGCGAAGGACAAATCGCAGTGATCGATCCTTTGCGTGAAGTACAGCCTTACCTGGATCTTGCTACCGAATGGGGCGGAAAGATCATCTACATTTTTGAAACACATTTTCACGCTGATTTTGTTTCCGGACACATTGATTTGGCGAAAAAAACCGGCGCACCAATTGTTTACGGGCCCGATTCACATCCTTCATTTGAATGCATCGTGGCAGCAGATAACCAGGAATTCAAAATCGGGAAAGTAACCATTAAAGTGTTGCACACTCCCGGTCATACTCCCGAATCAGTGACATATTTGTTACTCGATGAAAACGGAAAAGAACACGCCATTTTTACCGGAGACACGTTGTTTTTAGGTGATGTTGGTCGTCCGGATTTGGCGATCAAAGGTGATTTGACACAGGAAGATCTTGCTGGAATGCTTTACGATTCATTGCGCAACAAGATTATGCAATTGCCCGATGAGGTGATTGTGTATCCGGGCCATGGGGCTGGAAGTTCTTGCGGTAAAAACATGAGCAGTGAAACTGTTGGAACGTTGGGTGAACAAAAACGCACGAATTATGCCTTGCGCACGGATGTCAGTAAAGCCGATTTTATCAAAGAACTGACAGAAGGTATTTTACCTCCACCACAATATTTTCCAAAAAATGCGATGATGAACAAAACGGGCTACGATAGTTTTGATGCCGTTGTTGATCGCGGTACACAAGGATTGAGTGTTGCGGAAGTGAAAGCTGCACAAGCAAACGGTGCGTTGATCCTGGATGTTCGTACGCAAAACGATTACATGAACGGTTTTATCGCCGGAAGCCAGTTCATCGGTTTGAACGGAACGTTTGCGATGTGGGTAGGCGCGTTGATTGAGAATATTAAACAACCGATCGTACTTGTTGCTCCGGAAGGACAGGAAGAAGAAGCGGTTACCCGTTTGGCACGTGTAGGTTACGATCATTGTATCGGTTACCTGGATGGCGGAATGAATGCCTGGAAAGCAGCAGGTGAAGAAGTACAAACCATTACTTCGGTTGATGCCGAATCTCTGGAAAAAGTATTTGATACCATTTCATTGGTAGATGTGCGCAAACCCGGCGAATGGGATGCCGAACACGTTGATGGTGCGACGCATTATGCGCTTGATTTTATGCAGGATGACCTCACAAAACTCGATAAAAACAAAACCTATCACATTCATTGTGCAGGCGGATACCGCAGCGTAATTGCCATTTCATTGCTGATGCGCAACGGGTATACCAACCTGATTGATGTAGCCGGTGGTTTTGGAGCCATTAAAAAAACACGACTTCCGGTAACCGATTTTGTGTGCAGTTCTACGAAATAATAGAAGATTTTAAATAGCAAAGCCCCTTCTCCGGTTCGAAATGGTGAAGGGGCTTTTTTATTTAGGGGTTGTGGTTTACAACATAGGCAATGGGGTTCCGTTTTGTCTGAAATAATAAAAAGCACCTTCTTTTACACATAAAATAATTCCGCCGGGTAAAAACCGGATTTGCTCATATTCTACCGGAATCAGCAATTTGCCTTGCGTGTTATACAATCCGTACAGGGGCAATTTCTGTGTTTTGAACAGCTGCGCATTGAGGGCTTTTATTTCGCTGTAATTGGGATACGTAAGCGTATTACATTGGTGATCGATTAATGTCCAGCCGCGTTGGTCGGCGATTGCGGCATGATTACCCGAAAACGGAATGGCCTGACTAAAGGTGCGCGTGGTGACAGGTTTAAAATGCTGATTGAGGTAGCAGAGCCGTGCTCCTTTGGTGACTAATAAACGATCTTGCACGAAATAACCGGCAATGTTTCGGTAAGTAGAATCGGCTTCGTTTGTTTCAGCATTGTAAAGAACCGTTTTCCCTTCGGCAGTGTAAGCATAGATTGCCGGACCAACATTCTTCAATTGTCTGAATTTGGTTTCTTCCGGTAAAACAGGTTTCCATTCGCGGTCAAACAAGAAATTTATCTTTCCTGCTGTTTTCAAAAAGATACTTCCGTCTTCCAAAACTTCTACTTCGTCAATATGTGGTAGTACGGATTCTTTTTTGCCGGCATACGAATACACAACGCATGAATCTTTGGTGTTGCACAGAAATTTAGCACTGATAAAATGAGTAGGAGCGAAGCCTTTCAGCTTCATTCGCCGCTGATTGCCTTCATAAACAGTTACCTTGTTTTTTTCTACGATTGCCAGCCCGTTAGCAAGAGTATCCACCAAAATATGGCCGGTTACTTCATCGATTAATAAATTACCCCGCAAATCAAAGATATTGGTAGTACCGTTTTGTCGAATGAGCAGATAATTACCTTTTCCTTCTGCAGAAGTACAGCGATCCGCAATGACCTTGTCGGAAAGGTCTTTCACCTTATAGGAACCACCGGTTTTGAAAACAAGAAACGAGTGGAGGAGAATATCTTCCGGCGGTTCGGGTCCTACGTAGAGAACGGTTCCCTGATCATCAAGCAATGTGTATTCTTTCTTTATTTTCGCAAGAATTAAATCACTCTTGAGAAATTTCATGCTCGAATACGCTTCCGAAAGGGGTTTCAGGTTGGCGTCGAACAATTGTTTTTGCCTACCAATTTCCACAACCAAGGCATTCCCTCTGGAAAAAGCAATCGTATAATCGCCCAATACCGTAGCGGAAGTATCCAACAACCGGCTTCCGCCTTGTGCTTGCTGGGCAATGAAGAAGGTATCCCTATCAACGATTTTCCGTTCAATAGCAGCATAAACCGCCGGAATGATCAGCGTATCCGAATTGACAACACCCCACTTTTTGCCTATTTTCACCAAGGCTTGATTGCCTAAAAAAGGTTTTGCAAACGAAAAAGAGTCTTTGAACAAAGGTGTGCCATCGGGTTTCAGGTAGTTCCATTTGCCTTCCGGATAAATAAATCCTTCGTTTTTTTTGTGCTGACTCTTCACAAAAGTCGGATGCGGAATGAGGTAATAATGAATAAGACTGAGGTCGGTAATTTCAGTCATTTCATCCGATTTCTTTTCAGTGATTTCTACCGTTTTGCTCTCACAATACAACAGGTTGCGATTGCTTCCTTTTTCAACATATGTCAGGGGTGTAAGCGAAGCATCTGCGCGTAAAATGGAAAATCCGCTTGTGGTAGAAACCCGCATAAAATTGCGCCGCCGAAAATCGGTTGAATCGTAAGAAATAAAGGTGTGTTTGTTCAAAATCTTGCCTGTCGGAAGGTAAACGGCTTTAAAGCTTGGAAGTTTATCTATTCCGTTTGCCCTGTTTTTGTAATCGGTGGTGCCATTGTATTGCAACGTAAACGGTGCCATAGGTAGGTATTTTAATTCGGAAACATTGGCTGGAATAACCACGCTGTCAGCCGTGTTTTTTAAGCCCCATTTCACCGAATAATAAGCAGGTTCATTTGCCGGAGTTACCAGATTGCTATCAAGAAACCAGCCCAAGGCAAATAGGCGCGGGTCGATGAATTTGGGTGGCCGAGATGGCGCTTGCCGTTTGGGAATTGTTTGAACGGTAATCGCATTGTCGATTTTGGCTGTTTTTACTATTGCGTGCTGGTCGTTTAATTCGATAATGGTGATCAGTTCATTGCGAATGGCTTTGAAGCGATTGCCACTTTGGGTAATGGAATGGTAAACAGCCGGCAGGATTTCTTTTTTTGTTTTCAGTGAGAACAGTCCGGTGTAGTTTAATTCGTACACATGCGCCAGCTGGTCCTGCACCGTGAATCGTTGGTACTTGCATGGGATGATCGTTTTGAAGTCTTTATCAATCCAACCGTTGTTACCATCCAGTTCCACTATAAAACCACCTTCGAGGCGCGGATACATGTTTTCGTAAATAAAAGGCAATGCCTGCTGATGTGTTTTGCGGTCGAGCAAGGTAACCAGTCCGTTTCTCCGCACCTGGAAATACTGCTGATCAAATTCGGTGATGTTTTCATAATTTCCTTTCAGAATCACCGAACCGTCGTAGGCGCAGTAGAATCCTTCTTTTTTGGTTTTCACAAAAAGGGCAGTTTCTTCAAAAATCACTTGTTGAATATCCGCCATGGGCCAGATGCCTCGAGCATCAAACAAATAATGTGCACGCTTATAAGTGACGTCATGCAACTCGTTTTGAGAACGAAGGTTGAGTTTTCCACTAAAAACCAGCTCACCTTTTCCGTTAATCAATAGTGTGGTGTCATCTGTATCGAGCCACAAGTGGTCGTGAAGGAGTTTATAGGTGGCAACCGAATCGCTGATTTGCCAGTGATTGCCCGTTTGCAGATGTTCCAGGTACCATTTATCGGTAATACTTATCAATGCCCAGGTAGAAGAAAGTGTTTCGAAGGTTTGAACAGTGTCGTTTCCGATTAAGCGAAATCCTTTCGGTTCGTAGGGAATCCAGCCATTGTTGTAATACAATTGGTAATGCCCGAAGCCTTTTTGCTGCACATCGGCATACACGGGTTTTAACACGGTTTCGCCCTTGCTGTCCATGATACCGTAACCACCGTTTTCACAGAAAAAAGTAAACCCTGATTCGTCGAACTGGTGAATGTAGGAACAAGCAGTTTCTTTGATCAATCGTCCGTTCGAATCAACCAGACTCCACTTGCCGTTTTTTACATAAGGCAACGGATTTTGCTGAGTCCACGCAACGCACGACAAGAACAGCCAACCGACAAGTATCAGCGATTTCATATTGGTTACGTTTCAGGGTTAAATCAATTCTTCAACCAATCTTCCGAGCTTGTTACCGGAAGTAAAACGGTCTTTTCGACTTTGCATATCGAAGGTAAATTCACGTTCGCCACCCTTTTTTCGAGCAGCATCGAATTGTTTGTCAGAAACGGTATAAATGGATTTATCAGGCATAACGGCAACAATACAGTTGCCTTTTTTCGGGTCGAAGGAAAATTCATCGAAATCACCCTCGGTATAGCGAACAATGGATTTTTCATCCGGGCATACATGATAAATCTGCGCTTCGTCGATTTTGTGTCCGTCGGGCAGGTTTAAGTCAAGCGTAAACGCAATCGGTGCTTCGCGCTGGTGGATGATATCCCAGTTATAGGTCCCGAATCCGGGAATAGAAGCGGTCCGGATCATATCGGCTTCTTTTTCCTGTTGCTGAAATGCCAGTAAGTTGCTCCATCTTTCGGCAGTTCGTTCTTCCACTACCGAGGTATTGGCCAGTGCGTCGTCCATGGTCACAGGCTGAGCATTCAGTTTCAATGTTGTTCCTTTATTGCTCAATTGCAATTCATAGCCATTGGCCGTTTGTTTTGTAATGCGTGCGTCCCAGTGTGATTGAGCAATGGTTTTCTGCAGTTTCTTCGGTACCTGGGAGCGTGAAACATTCCAGCCAACAATGTCTTTTCCAGCCAACGCAGGAATGGAATCGGTAGCAGCTGCTACGTTTAAAAAGATGGGCGCTCCTTCTTTTTGCTGCGCACCTTTTTCGTTGGATGATGTAGCTGTTTCTGCATTCGGATTCGGTGTGGAAAGCGCGGTTTTTTTGTACGACCAGTCGCCGGTTTGTTCATTTAACGCATAGAAATTAAACTGGCGCTGTTCGTCGTAAGTAGCCAGTTCCACTTTCGCTTCTTTGCCTTTTGCCAGTTCAATCGGATTTCCATTCTGATTCCCATCAATAGTAAACATGCCACCTGAAACAAACTGATTGTTCACGCCAGCGGAATCGTAGCGCATTGGAATGCCCGAGAGCATAATATCTGTCAATGAATGAAATTCCTGCCATTCGATGGTCACCGTTCCTGAAACAGGTTTTCCATGGGCGTCTACAAAGGCATTATCGGGAAATGAAATCCGTCCGCCATTCGGTAAGTTGATCGTACTTGGCTGATCTGCCGAAATTTTGAATTCACGGGGTTTGATTTCCAGTCCTTCCATCGGTTCAATGACAGAAACGGTGGATGCTTGTTGAGCGGGCTGCTTGATCGGATCGGTGTTGGAGGCGTTACAGGCAACCAGCAGGATCATAACGAATGCGATAGGAAGGCTTGTTTTCATAGTTAATGATTTTCTTATCTAATGTCAAATGAGTGGAAAGGTAACAGAATGTTGTAAAATATTCATCCGGAGCTGACTATTAATAAACCGAAACCGGTAAATTTGCGACCATGGAACAAAAGGAAGACTTGTTGAAAGAAGTGATCGGACACGCCAAAGAATATGGTTTTGTGTTCCCTTCTTCTGAGATTTACGATGGTTTGGCGGCGACTTACGATTATGGTCAATTGGGTGCCGAACTCAAAAACAACATCAAACAATATTGGTGGAAATCAATGGTCCAGATGAACGAAAACATCGTTGGGCTTGATTCTTCGATCTTTATGCACCCAACGGTTTGGAAAGCTTCCGGGCATGTTGACGCGTTCAATGATCCGTTGATCGACAATAAAGATTCCAAAAAACGTTACCGCGCCGATGTGTTGATCGAAGAACACATGGAAAAGATCTTGCAGAAGATCAACAAGGAAGTGGAAAAAGCTTCCAAAAAATTCGGTGATGCGTTTGACGAAGCACAGTTTCGTGCAACCAATCCGAATGTATTGCGCAACGCTGAGAAAATTACTTCTATCGAAGATCGCATGCGCACGACGCTTGAAAATAATGACCTTGAGGGCGTAAAACAATTGATCGAAGATCTGGAGATTGTTTGTCCGATCAGCGGTACGCGTAACTGGACCGAAGTGCGTCAGTTCAACCTGATGTTTTCGACCGAAATGGGTTCTGTAGCCGGCGATGCTTCTACGATTTACCTGCGTCCGGAAACGGCTCAGGGTATTTTTGTGAACTTCCTGAATGTTCAGAAAACGGGCCGCATGAAGATTCCGTTTGGAATTGCTCAAATCGGAAAAGCGTTCCGGAACGAGATCGTAGCGCGCCAGTTTATCTTCCGTATGCGCGAATTCGAACAGATGGAAATGCAGTTTTTTGTGCGTCCGGGTGAAGAAATGCAGTGGTACAATCACTGGAAAGCAGCGCGCTTGAACTGGCATAAAAAACTGGGCTTGGGCGATCAGTATTACCGTGAGCACGATCATATCAAACTGGCACATTACGCTAATGCAGCTTCCGATATCGAGTTTGATTTCCCAATGGGTTTCAAAGAACTGGAAGGAATTCATTCTCGCACTGATTTCGACTTAAAACAACACGAACAATATTCCGGTAAAAAACTCCAGTATTTCGATACTGAGCTGAATCAGAATTACGTTCCGTATGTAGTGGAAACATCCGTTGGTTTGGACCGTATGTTCCTGGCGGTATTGAGCGCTTCGTATAAAAATGAGGTATTGGAAGACGGTTCGGAACGTGTTGTGTTGACCATTCCACCGGCATTGGCTCCATATAAAGTAGCGGTAATGCCTTTAACGAAGAAAGATGGTTTACCGGAAAAAGCGCGCGAGATCATCGATGAATTGAAGTTCGATTTTCTTTGCCAATACGATGAAAAAGACTCTATCGGAAAACGTTACCGTCGCCAGGATGCCATTGGTACGCCGTTCTCTGTAACGGTTGATCACCAAACGTTGGAAGACAATACGGTTACGATCCGTGATCGTGATACGATGGAGCAAATTCGGGTTCCGATTACCGAATTACACGCACGCATCGATGCCAAAGTCAGCTGGCGGTCGTTGTTAGCGAATTGATATTATTAAGGCTCACCATTCGGCGAGCCTTTTTTTGTTTTGTTTGTGCCGTCCTGAAATAAGTTGGCACATTGTATTTCAAGATGAATACATCAGTTCTTTACCAATTGCAATTTCTCAATTCCTGTTTCCGATATAATGGTCAAAAAATAGATTCCGGAACGCAGTATTGAGTTCGGTATGCGAACACTTTCTTTGGAAGGTAGATTTGAATAATTATCAGTTAGGACGATCTTACCATGAGCATCGGTCAACTCCAGCGAGAAACCGGCATTGCCCCATTCTCCTGTAATGTTCCATTCTTCGGATGAAGGATTTGGAAAAGCAACAAATGTTGAATTTTCAGTGACATCATTTATACCAGCAAACGGATCATAAACCAAAAACGACCCCATCATACCATCGTCCTCATGATGCAACAAGTGACAATGATACATGTATGGAACCATCTCATCGGTGAAAGTGGTAAACTTCGTAATAAACTTAACACTGTCTTGGGGCATTACCAATACCACGTCTTTCCACCCTTGTTCAGTTATAGGTGGTGTTGTTCCGTTTTTCTCTATCACATTAAACTGAATGTCGTGAATGTGGAATGGATGCGCAATCA
The DNA here is from genome assembly GCA_002243285.1 of Candidatus Fluviicola riflensis. Classification (GTDB taxonomy): domain Bacteria; phylum Bacteroidota; class Bacteroidia; order Flavobacteriales_D; family Crocinitomicaceae; genus Fluviicola; species Fluviicola riflensis. The sequence goes on from CP022585.1 coordinate 263,937, forward strand.
ACGTATTGTTTTTCAATGTCCATATCTCAGTAGAATTCAACGGAATGTTAATATTAATAGTATCCATATTGAAAGTCGTGTTATTAATTCCAAATGGTCCCTCAGCGCGATTCGGAATATCTCCCGGAATAAGCGTAATCGTATCGAAAACCAATGTTCTGTTAACGTCAGCATCTGCTTCATCGAAAGGTAAATATGGAACCAGTGTGGAGGGAATGGAAGTTACCGGACTTGCCGTTTGTGCGCCAATTGTAAATTCCACTAGGTTGAAGTCTGCACCATTCAGAAAATTATCCATGTACATGTCCATCGTGTCGGCTCCACTCCCAACGGATGGTGAGCCAAATATCCCGTCAGGCATTTCGGAAGCATAACTTATCAAATTCACTGATTGGCCATTCATTCCGTTCAAATCAACAAGAATTTCAGACCGTTCGCCGGGAGCAATCAACAAACGTGTTAAGGCATTTGGTACTTCTACCAGACCACCATCCGTCGCGATTTGATAAAAAGTCATGTTGTTGGAGAAGCCGAAGTAGAACGAACGCATGCTACTTCCATTTAAAAGGCGCATTCTTACTACCTGCGAAGGAAGGTTATACGTTGCGTTAAGTGTTCCATTCACAAAAACGGCTGTATCCATGTGGTCAGCAATGGCAATTTGGTGCAGCACATCAAACGCCTTTGTTTGAACAATAAGCGGAATGTCATCCACACCATAAGTTTGGGGTAAATCTAATGCAAGTTCTGCCGGATCATGGATGATAAATAAACCCGCAAGGCCTTTACCAACGTGTAACTCGGTTTTTCCTTCACCATGTGGGTGATACCAAAATGTTCCTGCATTATTTAAAATTTCAAAAGAAGGACTCCATGTAGAACCTGCCGAAATAGATTGATGAGGGCCGCCATCGTTTTCAGGTGCAACGTGTAAACCATGCCAATGCATTGTTGTGGAAACAGTAAGGTTATTGATGACATTTAAGGTTACCACATCATTCTTATTGACGATGATCGTCGGCGAAAGAAATGAACCATTAATTCCGTAAGTCGGCGTCGGATTTCCAGGGTATAATTGTGTTGTACCTGATTGAATCTCCAGATTGAATGTGGTTCCGGTTAAGGCCGGCGGTATAAAGAGTGTGTTTTGGGCAAAACCAGTTCCTGTTATAAAGAGAACTAAAACCACAGCCAACTTTTTTAGCAAATCTAATTTATTGAGTACCATATTTTTTGACGTATAATAGTGTTGTTTCCGCTAAGAATGAGATAATAAAAATGAGCGGGGAGTAGGGGCATTTCAAGACATATTGATGCAGAAATGCTACTCGAAAAGACTTCTTTTCCGTTTAAATCAAGCAGCGTTAGATTGGTGAATTCAGATTTTGAATCCGTCAGTTGAAATTGGTCACCGATGATAGTATAGGCAGGATTTATTGAAACAGATTCACTAATTCCAACAGTAGATTCTGCATTGATGATCCAGGTGAGGGTATCTACCTGTAGAGGCGAATGTATTTCATAAATGGTGTATCGGATCATTCCAGTTCCTGCATTTGTGTTTGGATAACAATGGACCAACATCAGTCCATCGTCTCCGGGAAGAACAGGCAATGTTGTTGAACTATCAATGAGTGATGGAAAACAAGTGTTATTATCGCAAATAGTCGCTGTCCAATCATTCGGCATGGAGACAGAAAGTTTTTTCCAAACAAATTGAAGCGTATCGTTAGTAGGATGAACCTGGGTAATGTTCATCGTAACTGAATTGTTTACGGTTGTATTGGAAATCAGGGTGTCGTTGGGTGAATGGTAATAACTTTGAGCAACAGCAATGCCAGCAGTGATAAATAAAATCATCACTACCGGCACAAATTGCTGAATAAGCTTTAAAATAGGTCTTTTAATGTGTGACATCCACTTTTTGAGTAACTGTTGATCCATCAATATGGATTTGCAGAATATAGTTTCCTGCCGGAATGGAAGAAACATTGATTTGTTTTTCAATCATCCCTTTTGCCATTATTTCCTTGTTCAATGCCATTACCCGTTTTCCAGTAAGATCAGTTAATTCAATGTATCCTTCAGATCCTGAGTTTGAATGGAAACTCACATTTATGAAATCTGTTGTTGGATTCGGATAAACAGAAAGATCAGTAATTACCGTTTGCTCTTCTACACCTGCAGTAAATGTGTTCAGGATCAAATCACGCATCGTAGTTGTGTCGGATGTATTGAAATCCTGGGTCACAAACAAAACGTCATGATTATCTCCGCCCAAAAGCACAACAGTTGGCATACCGAAACCGCCGTAATAAGCAACCTGAACCGCACCACTATCCATTGGAGCAAAAAGAGGAAGATTGTTATTTACTACCCAGCTGGAAGAATAGGTACAAGTTGTACTGTTTTGATAAGGAAAAGCGTATGCCTTCACCAAGCCCGGGTGCGTGGCATTGATGTTGTTTGCCATTGTTTGCATTTTTGATGCAACGGGTGGGCAAGTACCACAGTTTGGCATATAAAAAATCAGCATTACCGCCTTTCCCGCATCCAAATCTGAAAATAGGTTTACGTTGTTTCCATCGCAATCTTGTCCTGAAAAGTCCATTGCTGTTGTTTGACCAAAGCCAAGAAATGCTAGCATGGCAAATGAAGCCGTCGCCAGACTTTTATAAAGTTTAGTTTTCATAATAATTTATTTATTGTTTTCTGATTTGACACCCTCAAGATCCATATTACATACCGGACAAGTACCTGCCTTGTCGTATGTTTTTGAACCTTCACATTTCATAGGGCATTGATATGAACTGTACTTTTCGCTGCTTGAATTACAAGAAGTAAAAAGCGTTGTTACCACCATAGTGAGTGATAGAACTAAAGTAATTTTCCGCATTTTATTCAAATTGATTATTAATTGAGAAAATCAAGCATAGCCTGAAAATTGATTCTCAAAAATCATATGATAAATACGCAGTTTTTTAAATGAATGGGAACTTTCAGTTCGGGGGGAGGAGCATGCACCGAAGGTTTAATATGCTTGGGTACATACAGTTCATGATCCTGCTCAATGACGAAGGTATCGAAAGGATCGGTAACAATAGCAGATGAAAGGAATACAATAGCAGAGGACGGTTTTTGATCTTCGCTTGTCTTTTTAAAACAAACCTGAACATCTTTGCAGCAGCCTTTTTTCATAGGTTTACCAGCACAACAAGACTTTTGCGTACTGAAACCAACCAATGAAACTTTCTGAATTTTCCCTTTACAATAATGGATATTAGCAGTCAGTCTAACACTTATTAGAAGATAAAATACTGCAAGACTGTATACCAAAATTGTTTTCACAGAGTTAAATATAGCCATTTTGGGTAACAAAAAATAACAGAAATCAAAAAGAACCTCAATTGTTAGGAAAGCCAAGGAGTGCTGTTTAAACTTAAAGTTTAAACAGCAGGGGATCGATTGCCGTTATCAACATGAATTGAATGATCATTTTATCGCTAAATGGGAAGATTTATAGCCCAGCCTTTAATAGAATGGTCTTGTGTTATCAATTTGTTAAGCAGAGTTTGCTATATTGTTAACATAAATTATGTTCTCTATGCTGAAAAGTATACTCTCCGTTGTTTTAATTGTCCTGATTTCCAATGTTTTCGCACAGGCCTTCAATGGTGGTGGTGGGGCTATTCTTGACAATCAACAGCTTCTCGCTCCAAACTCGGTTTCCGGGTTACCTACTTCAATCAATACAACAACGTTCGGTTTAGAGCGTGTCTGCGTGAATTTAACCCATACGTATCTTGCTGATCTGGTTATTTACATTGTGGCGCCAGACGGCAATTATTCCGGGTTGATGCTAAATGCCGGTGGTGGCAGTAATGATTTGCAAAACACCTGTTTTCAATGGGATGCACCTACGTTTATCACTAACGGAATAGCGCCGTTCACCGGAAGTTTCAAACCCATGGAAGAAATCGGTATTCTTAATAATGGTCAGAATCCGAACGGAACCTGGAATTTATATATTGAAGATCAGGCCAATGGCGATGAAGGTATGTTGATCGATTGGTCCATTACGTTTAGCAGCAATCCTGCCGATTTTTTCCAGTTTACTTCGTCCGACTTACCGATTGTGGTGATCAATACCAACGGCCAGGGAATCCCCGACGAACCAAAGATTGAGGCTGATATGGGCATCATTTACAACGGTCCGGGCGTGACAAATTACATGACAGATCCATTCAATAATTACAACAACAAAATCGGGATTGAACAGCGCGGATCTTCTTCGGCAGGATTTCCTCAGAAGTCGTATGGTTTCGAAACCCGCGATGTAAATGGAACCCAACACGACACCATTTTGCTTGGAATGCCGGAAGAACACGATTGGATTTTGTATGCCCCTTACAACGATAAAACCTGTATGCGCAATGTACTTTCGTATGATATAGCGAATAAAACCGGGCATTACGCCTCGCGCACTCAATACTGCGAACTGATGCTCGACGGCCAATACAAAGGCATTTACGTGTTGATGGAAAAGATCAAACGCGATCCGGAGCGGGTAGACATTGCCAAATTAAATCCGCAGGATATTGCCGGCGATGAATTGACAGGCGGTTATATTATTAAAGTTGATCGTGACGACGGCCCCGGTTCTTATTGGGATTCCCCTTATCTGTCATCTGCCAATATTCCGATTCGCATAGTACACGTGGAACCGGAAGGTGACGATATCATGCCAGAACAGCGTACTTACATTCAGGAATATGTGGATTCGTTTGAAACCGCGCTCGCGTTTGTAAACTTTACCGATCCGGTTTACGGTTACCGGAATTACATTGATGTGCCTTCGTTTGTGGATCATTTACTGCTTAATGAAGCAAGTAAAAACATCGATGCGTATCGGCTGAGTGCGTTTTTGTACAAGGATAAAAACAGCAACGGTGGAAAATTGGTTGCGGGTCCGGCCTGGGATTATAACCTGGCGTGGTGGAACGCCGATTATTGTGACGCATGGCTCACTGACGGATGGGTTTACCTGTTCAACGATTATTGTGGCGGTAGCTACGATGTACCTTTCTGGTGGGAAAAACTGATGACCGATCCGGCTTTCCAAAGTGAAGTGAAATGCCGTTGGACCGAACTTCGACAAACAACCCTGAGTTTTTCGACGATGAATCAGGTGATTGATTCCCTCGCAGCGGACATCAACGAGGCGCAAGCACGCCATTTCAATATTTGGCCGTTGCTTGGAGCTTATACCTGGCCAAACCCTAGCCCGATTCCGGCCGATTTTCCGGGTGAAATTCAAGCCATGAAAGACTGGATTCAGCTTCGTTTTGCGTGGATGGATGCCAATATCGACGGCATCTGTTACCTCGGTTTAGAAGACGCTGCGCTTACAGATGAACATTTTACAGCTTCACCAAATCCGTTTAACGATGAGGTGGCGTTGTCGTTCTATTTGCCTTCGGCGAAGACATTGTCACTTTCGGTGGTCGATATGTTGGGAAACAACGTCTATGAAGTTCAGCCAACCATTTACCAATCCGGAACGAACAACCTCGACATTGATCTTCCTTCGGAACTGAAAAGCGGATTGTACCTTTTGCAAATCGATTCGGGCAATCAGCGAATTACTAAGAAACTGTTAAAAGCGATACGAGATTAACACTTCGTTGTATCTTTCATCAAAAATTTAAAAACATGAAGCACCTACTCGTACTTGTATCCCTTTGCTGTTCGGCATTTTTGTTCGCGCAAACAGTCCAAAATTCCAGCTATTCTACCATTGGGTATATCAAATCAGACGGCACGGTCCAAAACAGTTCTTATTCAACTGTCGGATACATTAAAGCAGACGGTACCGTTCAGAATGCTTCATATTCCACCATCGGTTACATCAAATCGAATGGAACAATTCAGAATAACAGTTATAGCACATTGGGATATGTAAAATCGGACGGCACGGTTCAGAATAGCAGTTACAGTACGGTTGGTTATGTAAAATCAGACGGTACGGTTCAAAACAGCAGTTATTCAACCATCGGTTACGCGAAAGGAATTCCGGCAGCTTCGGCGGCGGCGTTTTTCTTTTTCTTTCACTTTAATTGATCAGAGATTCAGATCAAAAAAGAAGGAGTCCAAGTCGGACTCCTTTTTGCCTTACTATAATCCCGGTCTACGAATTCGCAGGATTTTTTGATTTTCTTATCCGCCCAAACCTTCCAAGCTCAGCGAGCTTGCATCTACCTTTTTGGTTTCATTCACTTCAAACGATTTCCCGATTCCACAAACACTTCCGCGTACTTTTCCTTTGAACAATAGACTCACTTCACCGCTCATCGAAAGCTGCATGATCTTAAACAACGCGCCATCTTCCAATTCGATAATGACCGGAATGGTGTAGGTGTTTTTAGATTTCCGTTTCACTTTCATCTTCTTGTCAAGTGAAACTTTGCCCAAAATCTGGTCGTTTGCACTGATGTCAATGTTTGCTTTTTTTACTTTAAAACCAAATCCGTTCGGATTATCACAGTCCACAGAAAACTCAGCCTCAATGTGTTGACCTTCCAGTTTTTTGAGTTTAAATCCTCCGATATTACTGATGTCGGGTTCGTCTATGTTACAACTGTTTACTCCGAAAAGGAGCACTGCCAGTAGTGGGATGATGAGTATTCGGGAAAAAAACGGACGTTTCATGGTTTATGATTTCATTGCTTCAGTGAAATAATGAAAGAAATACGGAATGGTTTCAATTCCCTTGTAAAAATTAAACAATCCGTAGTGTTCGTTCGGCGAATGAATCGCATCCGAATCTAAACCAAAGCCCATCATCACTGTCTTTAAGCCCAATTCCTGCTCAAACAAAGCGATGATCGGAATACTTCCTCCGCTGCGAACCGGAATCGGTTTTTTGCCAAACGTATGCTCGTAAGCCTTACTTGCCGACAAATACCCAATCGAATCGATTGGTGTTACCACAGGTTCCCCGCCATGGTGAGGATTCACTACAACTCTCACTCCTTCAGGTGCAATGGCTTTAAAATGATCGGAGAACAAACGTGTAATTTCATCCGGTTGCTGATTAGGCACCAAACGCATCGAAATCTTCGCGTACGCTTTGGAAGCGATCACGGTTTTAGCGCCTTCGCCTGTGTATCCGCCCCAGATTCCGTTTACATCCAGTGTCGGACGAATCGAACCTCTTTCAGGCGTTGTATATCCTTTTTCACCGTACTCAGCGGCAATATCCAAAGCTGCTTTGTAATCGTCGGCACTATAAGGTGCTTTGGCCATTTCGGAGCGTTCTTCGAGGCTTAGTTCAACCACATCAGCATAAAAGCCAGGAATGGTAATGTGATTATTTTCATCGTGCAGCGAGGCGATCATTTTCGCCAGGATATTGATCGGATTGGCAACACAGCCACCGTACAAACCGGAATGTAAATCACGGTTCGGTCCTGTAACTTCCACTTCTACATAACTCAATCCACGCAATCCGGTTGTGATTGAAGGCGTATCGTTAGAGAGCATTCCAGTGTCTGAAACCAGGATGATATCAGCTTTCAGTCGTTCTTTGTTTTCTTTGATGAAAATGCCCAAATGCACGCTGCCAACCTCTTCTTCACCTTCGATCATAAATTTCACATTACACGGCAATTCACCGGCCTGCATCATGGCATCAAAGGCTTTCAAATGCATGAAAAACTGCCCTTTATCGTCGCAGGCACCTCGTGCAAAAATGGCGCCTTCCGGATGAATAGCCGTATTTCGGATCACAGGCTCAAACGGCGGCGTTGTCCAAAGTTCAAGCGGATCTGCAGGTTGCACGTCGTAATGTCCGTAGACCAAAATAGTTGGCAGTGCTGCGTCAATGATTTTTTCACCGTAAACAATCGGATGTCCGGCCGTTTCACAGATTTCAACCTTATCGGCTCCTGCATTGCGGAGAAACTCAGCTACCTTTTCGGCCCCCCGCAACACGTCGTCTTTGTAAGCGCTGTCGGCAGAAATAGATGGAATGCGCAGCAAATCAAACAATTCATTCAGAAATTTTTCCTTGTTGCCGGCGATAATGGATGCAGTACCTTTCATGTCATTTATTTAGTAGAGCAAAAATGCTAAATTTGTCACGATTAACACGTGTTAATGGTGTGTGAAATTTAAAACGCTTTTATTTAATCTTTCATGCAACCTTCAATTCATTAACAATGTCTTAATTGCGTATATTAGATTGCTTATGAGAAAAATAGTTCTAGGATCATTCTTTGGAATGGCTTTTTTGACCCCGGTATTCGGGCAAATTACCGTTACAAATACCCAGGCTCCCGATGCACTCGTTCAAGGAGTTCTACTTGGAAATGGGGTAACAGCTACCAATATTACATACAATGGTAGTGCAGTAAATGCACAACAACTTCAACAAAACGTTACTTATTTCGATGCCACCAATACGAGTTTCCCCATTCTGCGTGGAGTCTTGTTGACAACAGGTAATGGTATCGTGGCTGTTGGGCCAAATTCTGCGGCCGGTGAAAGTATGCCGGGAACACCTTCGGTTGCCGGTGACGCGGATTTGAACGCCATTTCTGCGGCCACTGTTACGAACGGTGCAATTTTGGAATTTGATTTTATACCTACAGGTGATACGGTTTCTTTTAAATATGTCTGGGCATCTGAAGAATATCCTGAATTTGCTCCACCAAACGGAGGTGTAAATGATGTATTCGGATTCTTTATTTCGGGTCCCGGATTTGCAGGGCCTTATGTGAATGGTGCTGAGAATATTGCTGTAATCCCGGGAACAAGTACACCAATTGGGATTAACAACGTAAATGCGATAACGAATCAGGCTTACTACGTTAGTAATGTAGGTGGTGCTGCGTACGGTACTGCAATTGAATATGACGGTACAACCGTAGTCATGCAGGCAGTAGCTGAGGTACAATGTGGTCAAACATATCATATCAAACTGGCACTTTGTAATGTGCAGGATCAGGGTTGGGATTCAGGTGTTTTCCTTGAAGCCGAAAGTTTTGCTTCTGAGTCAGTTGAAATTTCTGTTGCAACCGTAAGTGGTGATACAAGCGTAGTTGAGGGATGTACAAACGCTCAGTTCATTTTTACCCGTCCGATTTCTCAAACCGGAGATACATTGTCTGTGAGCTACTCAATTGGTGGAACAGCCATTATGGGAACTGATTATAATAATATGACCAATCCGGTTGTTTTCCTTCCGGGTGAAGATACAATTATCCTTGTATTGAATCCTATTCAGGATGGAATCAACGATTCACCTGAAACGGTTGTTTTCACAGCAACAACTATCACAGAATGTGGTGATACAATTATTTCACAAGGGGTTCTTTACATTTTGGACGGTCCAAACCTGGTGATTAATGAAACAGATCCTTTGGTTCAATGTGCAATGGATTCTGTATTGATGTCGGCATTTGCTTCAGGTGGTTATCCTCCTTATACTTATGCGTGGAGCTACGCGGGACAAACGGGTGATACCGCTTACGCGCCGATTTACCAGAACGGAACGGTGGATGTGTATGTGACGGCAACAGACGGCTGTGGTTTCTCAGGAGTTGATACCGTAACGATTACGATGAACCAAACACTAGCAATTGATACGTTGATTCCGTATCCTGCTACTGCTTGTAATCCGGATGGTGCAGTTTCAGCTTTTGTGGCCGGAATTACCGGACAACCGCTTTATTCATGGACTGGTCCCGGAAATCCGGGTCCGAATAATATCGATGCAACGGTGATGCAGAACATTCCTTCAGGGTGGTATTATTTCACCGTTTCGGATGCGGTTTGTTCGGTTAATGATTCGGTTTTTGTTGATCAGGAGCAATCTCCGGTAGCGGAGTTCTCAGCCGATATTATGGCAGGTTGTGATCCACTGACGGTTACGTTTACCAATACGAGCCAGAATGCAACCAATTATGTCTGGAACTTTGGAAACGGAAATACTGCAAACGTTGGTGATTTGAGTAGTCAGACACAAACGTATAACAACTCGGCTACAGTTCAGTTAATCGCGTTGCAAGGACAGTGTGCCGATACAATGAACATTGCGATCATTGTTACTACCTGTGGTTGTACCGATCCGACAGCGTTAAATTACAACCCGCTTGCTACCGTAAATGACGGTTCTTGTGTTTACCCGATTCCACCGCTTCCAACGGTTGAAGTACCGAATGTGTTTACACCGAATGGTGATACTGATAACCCAGTGTTTGTATTGACTACAACCAATGCCACCGAGATTGAATTGACAATTCTGAATCGTTGGGGAAATACGGTTTATACAGGTAAAGGAATCAATCCTGCATGGGATGGAAAAGTAAACAGCACAGATGCTGCTGAAGGCGTTTACTTCTACAAATATATCGTTACCGGTGTTGGTGGCGATAAATTGGAAGGTCACGGATTCTTACAATTGATTAGAGACTAATAAACTTTAGAATAATTGAAAAGGGCTTGCAATAATTGCAGGCCCTTTTTTCATGTCAGTTCATTTTTGTCGGATACAACCATTGTAATATTTATTGTCTCGACCCTACGGGGCGAAATCGAAATAGTAGATATCGGTTTTACCAGATCACGTCCCTACGGGACTTTATTGTATGATGAGAGCCGTCGTATTTATAATTCTGACAAATTCACTTACATATGCAGTCCCGTAGGGACGAAATATGGTCGACAAAACCACCAAAGGATTCATTTTACCCCGTAGGGGTAAGACAAAAACGGGGTAAATAAATCCTATTTCTATTTTACCTGCGTCAACGATTTCCCTGTCATTTCTAAAGGTGAAGCAATGCGCATTCTTGCCAGGATGGTAGGAGCGACATCTGCCAGGATACCCGGCATCAGTTTCACATTGGGATCATTGGTAACCAACACTGCCGGCACTGGATTTAATGAATGAGCGGTATTTGGACTACCGTCGGGGTTTTTTGCAACATCGGCATTTCCATGATCGGCAATTACCAGCAATTCGTATCCTTTTTCCTGCGCTTTGGCTACAATTTCACCTAAACAGGTATCAACCGTTTCAACTGCCTTTACAATGGCTTCAAAAACACCAGTATGGCCAACCATATCAGGATTGGCGAAGTTGAGACAGAAAAAATCGGGTGTTTGTTTTTCCATCGATTCAATGATGCGGTTTTTCACTTCATTGGCGCTCATTTCGGGCTGTAAATCGTAGGTTGCTACTTTGGGTGAGTTTACCAGGATGCGCGATTCTCCTTTAAATTCTTTCTCGCGGCCACCATTGAAGAAAAAGGTAACATGCGGATATTTTTCGGTTTCAGCAATCCGTACCTGTGTGCGCTCCATTTTACTGATAATTTCGCCGAGCGTATTCTCCAGGTTATCTTTCTCAAAAATGGCTGTTACTTTTTTAAAGCTGCTGTCATAATTGGTCATTGTAAGATACTGAAGCGACAACGGGTGCATATCATATTCCGGAAAAGCTTTTTGGGTCAACGCCAGCGAAATTTCCCGCGGACGATCAGTGCGGAAATTAAAATTAATGACCAGGTCACCCGGTTCAATTGTTCCAACCGGCACACCGTTTTCATGTAACGTATGTGCTTCGATAAATTCATCGGTGATCAAACGGGTATAACTCCCGATAATCGCTTCGGCGGCGTTTGTAAACGGTATTCCTGTGCCACGAACCAGCGCATCGTAAGCAACTTTGATGCGTTCCCAGCGGTTATCACGGTCCATGGCATAATAACGCCCTGTAATCGAAGCGATCCGCCCGGTTGTTCTTGCAAGATGCTCTTCCAATGTCATGATAAATCCGGCACCGCTTTTCGGATCACAATCACGACCGTCGGTGAATGCATGGATAAACACGTTCGTGAGCCCGAAATTATGGGCCATCGTACAGAGTGCGTGAAGGTGATCTTGTGAACTGTGAACGCCACCATTGGAAACAAGTCCCATGAAGTGTACTTTTTTGCCCGAGATCTTCGCCGATTCGAAGGCTTTTTTCAACACCGGAATTTCAAAAAATTCACCGTCGCGAATCGATTTATTGATGCGTGTAAGTTCTTGGTATACAATTCTTCCCGCACCGATATTCAAATGCCCGACTTCAGAATTGCCCATTTGTCCTTCAGGCAATCCGACCTGTTCCCCACAGGTTATCAATGCCGTAGTGGGATAATTAGCCATGAGACGATCCATCACAGGTGTATGTGCGTTGGCGATAGCATCGCGGGAACTTCCGTCTCCGATTCCCCATCCGTCAAGGATGACCAAACCTACTTTTTGCTCACTCATAAGGAATACTGATTTCAAAACATGCTCCCGGGCCCTCTGTTTTCAACAGTTGAAGCTTTCCGTTCAATGCTTTTGTAAATTGATAGGCAATGTATAAACCCAGTCCTGTGCCTTTTGTGGAACGGGTTTCTTCATTTTCAAGTCGGATAAATTTCTTGAAAATAGTTTTTTCGTGTTGGGCAGGAATTCCTTTTCCGAAATCACGCACCAAAATAATGCAATGTGATTCGGTGCCACGCACCATAATGTGAATTCCCTTTTCGGTAGCGCCGTACTTCCAGGCATTTTCGATCAGGTTGTTGCAAATAGTAGCAAAAACCAATTTGTCTGTGATCAGTTTCCCGGTTTTTTCGACTTGTAAATGAATGGGAATATCGAAGCGTTTTTGCTGAACGGCGATCAATTCGTTAAAGAACAATTCCACTTCAACAGGCTCTTTTTGCAGGACCATTTTTTCCTGTTCCAGGCGCGAAGCTGTAATAATCTGTTCAACGAGTAATTCCAGCCGGTTGGTTTCGTCAATGGCTTTCTGGATCAGTTCGGCACGTTTTTCTTCGCTCAACGAATGCTTCAGCAACGTTTGCAAATACAGTTTATTGGCCGCAATCGGCGTTTTCAGCTCGTGGGTTACCGACAACATAAAGTTTTGCTGTTGGCGAGCCATGTTGATCTCTTTGGTAATCGAAGTTTTGATCTTGTATAATCCGAAAAGCAGCAGCAACAAGAAAACCGATCCTTCGCCGATGATCATGAACACCCGTTTGGTGATCAGGCTATCGGCCATTTCAGAAGTACGGGTAAGATCGATGAGGTGATATCCCCACCAGATAAATTGAACGACGACATAAGCACCGAGCAAATACACAAAAACGGATGTCGGTTTTCTTCTCATAACCGTACTGTTTTGGTTAATAAGCGCGTTCGTTCTTCCCTTCTACAAAGTTAATGAACGCTTTGTTGACTACCTTGTTTCCACCAGGAGTAGGATAATCGCCTGTAAAATACCAATCTCCGAGATGTCCCGGACATGCTGCGTGCAAATTTTCTACCGATTGGTATACAATATCCACCTGTGCCTTAATGTTTTCAGGTGTAAGCATTTGTGCGATCTTGGCTGAAACCTCGGCATCAGTAAACGGTGCGTAAATCTCTTTTACATAATTGACAATCTGCTCTTTCGGAAGATTTTCCTGCGCTTTTGATTTTTTGTATACTTCATCGATAATGTGTCCGCGTCCTGATTCTTTCAGAAGTGCAATCGTAGCTTCAAAGGCAATAAAATCGCCCATTTTAGCCATATCAATTCCGTAGCAATCGGGGTAACGTATTTGAGGTGCGGAAGAAACCACAATGATGCGTTTCGGTTCCAAACGGTCCAGAATACGTAGAATAGATTGTTTCAGTGTGGTTCCGCGAACAATACTGTCGTCGATTACTACCAGGTTATCTTTTCCACGAACCACCGATCCGTAGGTAATGTCGTAAACATGCGCCACCAAATCATCGCGTGCTTCATCCTGCGTAATAAACGTGCGTAGTTTAGCGTCTTTAATGGCGATCTTTTCGATGCGGGCGCGCTGGTAAATGATTTTCTCCAATTCCTCGCGTGTCGGTTTGTGGTCGAGGGCCAGGATATCATTGAATTTACGCTCGTTCAGGTGATCCTCCAATCCTTTGATCATTCCGTAAAACGAACTTTCAGCCGTGTTGGGAATAAAAGAGAAAACCGAATTATCCAAATCGTAATCGATGGTTTTGAGTACGATTGGCACTACATAACGACCGAGATTTTTGCGCTCTTCGTAAATATCGTAATCGTTTCCACGGGAAAAATAAATCCGCTCGAATGAGCATTTTTTTTCTGCTTTCGGGGCGTTGATTTCCACTTCGGAAACGCTACCGTTTTTTTTGATGATCAGGGCATGACCAGGCGTTAATTCCTTGATTTGTTCGCGTTTCAGGTTGAAAGCCGTTTGAATAACCGGACGTTCTGAAGCAACTACACATACTTCATCATCTTCGTACCAGAATGCCGGCCTGATTCCGTTCGGATCGCGCAACACAAATGCATCCCCGTGACCAAACAATCCTGCCATGGCATAACCACCATCCCAATCAATCGATGCGCGTTTCAGAATTTGCTCCACGTTGATTCGCTCAGCGATCCGCTTGTAAATTTCCTGGTTGTTGTAACCCAACTTGTTGAACTGATCAAACAATTCGTCGTTTTCTACATCCAGAAAGTGCCCGATTTTCTCTAAAACCGTTACTGTATCCGATTTTTCTTTCGGGTGCTGGCCTATTTCAAGTAATACATCGAACAACTCATCAACATTGGTCAGGTTGAAGTTTCCGGCAACCACCAAATTTCGGGTAATCCAGTTATTCTGACGCAAAAACGGGTGACAACTTTCGATACTATTTCGTCCGAATGTTCCGTAGCGCAAATGGCCTAAAAACAATTCGCCGGTAAAGCCCGCATTTTTTTTGAGGTAATGAACATCTTTGAGTTTTTCGGGAGCTTCTTCACCGATCTGTACAAAACGCGAATTAATATAATCGAAGATATCCTGAATGGGTTTTGAATCGATGCTCCGGTAACGCGAGATGTAGCGTTCGCCCGGCTCCATGTCCAGTTTGATATTGGCTACTCCGGCACCGTCCTGTCCGCGATTGTGCTGTTTTTCCATGAGCAGGTGCAGCTTGTTTATGCCGTAAAAAGCCGTCCCGTACTTGTCGAGATAATATTGAAGTGGTTGTTTTAAACGGATAAGTGCAATTCCGCACTCGTGTTTAATTGCATCGCTCATGGTATCAAAAAAAGATGGTGCAAAAGTACGACTTTCAAATCGATTGATACATCACTAAATCGGTTTTCATCTGTTAAAGAATGCAAGTTTCATTCCTATCATGTTTTTTAGGATTTCAAGGAATGTATAAGCTTTCAAAAATCAAATTTCAGGCAGCATTTTTGCAGGTGATGAATAATACAATGAACGGGAAAGTTGTTTCGGGTAAAATCGGGCCTCATTTTAGGCGAAAGAGCAACTTTTTCTTAAAAAAACAGTTTAATAGATAGATGGCACGTTTTCCACAAAAACGATGGCTTTATCACTGACTATCATGGTCTTTTAGTAAATTCGTATATGCTGCGCTGGTGGATAGTAAGTCTGGTCTTGTTGCCCTTGTTCGTGATCGGACAAGGCAATCAGGTATGGTTACATCCTAATCGCGGGCAGTGGGACGACCGATTCAATTACAAAGTGGAGCTGGAACACGGCGAAATGCTCATCGAACCGAAAGGTTTTACGTATCATTTCTACGAATTACCCGAACATGATCACGACTCGAAACCACACGAAGCTGAAGAACAGCATTTTAAATCGCATGTAATCAAAACACACTTCCTGAAAGCACAACAACCTGTTGCCTTTGAGGAACGTAATCAATCGTCGTTTTACCGCAATTATTTCCTGTCGAAAGATCAAAACCAATGGAAACCGGAGGTGCATTCGTTAAAAGAAGTGACCAGCAAATCGGTTTATCCTGGAGTAGATTTATTACTGCAAGGCGGAGATGGTTCCTTGAAGTATTCCTGGATTGTAGCGCCCGGAACGGATTGTGCGGTTATTCAATGGAATTATGAAGGCGCTGAAAATATTGCAGTGAATGCACGTGGCGAATTGGAAATCCGTCATTCACTTGGTATTATTACAGAAAGCAAACCGGTTGCCTGGACGATCCGTAACGGGAAGAAAGTCCCGGTTTCGCTCAATTACGAAATAGATGGAACAACCGTTTATTTTTCGGGAACCTCAAACACATCTTTTACCGATACACTGATCATCGATCCGTCATTGACATTCTCAACATTTACCGGTTCACTGGTTGATAACTGGGGCTTTACAGCTGCTCCCGATCCGAACGGAAATTTATTTGCCGGCGGAATTGTTTTCGGAGTAGGTTACCCGACAACGCCCGGTGCGATTGATCAGTCATTCAACGGTGGAAGCTCAAGCGGGTTCCAGATCGATGTGGGAATTACCAAGTTCAATTCAACCGGAACAAATATCATTTATTCTACCTATTTAGGCGGAAACGGTAACGAGACACCGCATTCAATTGTTTCGGGGCCAACCGGAGAATTATTTATCCTGGGAGTTACGAGCTCGACCAATTTCCCGATGTCGGGCAGCTCGTTTGACAATTCATTTAACGGCGGACCTTCGTTTGCCGGAAATTCATTGGGTTTTGACAACGGTGCCGATTTGTACATCGCGCGGTTTAACGCAACCGGAACGGCATTACTTGCCTCGACGTATATTGGCGGTACGGGAACAGATGGTGTTCAGGAAAGTTCACTTCGCTATAACTACGGCGATCAATTCCGTGGCGAGATCATCGTAAACGGAACCAGTGTTTACGTAGCCAGTGTTACCAATTCATCCAATTTTCCTACGCAAAATGCGGCCCAGCCAACATTGAACGGAATACAGGATGCCGTATTTTTTGAAATGGATTTGGGATTGAGCGCTTTTCAATGGTCAACCTATTTTGGTGGTGGCGGAACCGAAACAGGAAATGGTATTCAATTATCTTCAACGGGTGATGTGTACGTTGCAGGTGGAACAAACTCTCCCGGACTTTTTACAACAGGGCAGGATTTGAGTTTTAACGGTGGAATCGCCGACGGTTATTTAGCACGTTTAAACGGAAATACCGGAGCAATTATCGCCGGAACCTATATCGGAACGACGGATTACGATCAAAGTTATTTCGTACAGCTCGACCTTGACGATGAAGTGTATGTTTACGGCCAAACGCAGGGAACGATGCCAATCACGGCGGGTTGTTACGGATTGGCCAATTCTGGGCAGTTTGTAGCCAAATATTCGACTAATCTGAGTACACTTAGCTGGACCACAACAATCGGGGCGGGTACCGGGCATGTGGAAATTTCTCCTACGGCCTTCCTGGTTTCCAATTGCAAAGACATTTACCTTTCCGGATGGGGAGGAAACGTGAATTTATCCAGCCAGGCCACTCAAAGTAGCAGTAACGGTTTTCCGGTTACGCCTGATGCTTACCAGCCTACGACCAACGGCAGTAATTTCTGGATCGCCGTGTTGGGCCAAGATGCATCGTTTTTGAAATATGGAACGTACATGGGTGGTGTTAATTCGTCGTCTAATCACGTTGATGGTGGAACTTCTCGCTTCGATAAAAACGGAAGTATTTACCATGCTGTATGTGCTGCCTGTGGCGGAGCGAACAATGGTTTTACAACAACTCCGGAAGCGTGGTCTACACAAAATCCGAGTCCGAACTGTAACCTTGCAGCATTTAAGTTTGAATTAAGCAACATCGAAGCGATTATTTCCGATCCCGATCCGCTGATTTGTTTACCCGATCCGATAATATTCCAAAACAATAGCGCGAACGGAAACGATTTTTTCTGGGATTTCGGCGACAATACAACTTCTACAGCAGTCAATCCATCGCATGTTTATGCATCTGCCGGACAATACATTGTTACGCTGATCGTGTCGGATACCAATCAATGTTTTTTGCCTGATACCATTCAGTTTGAAGTAAATATCGGTGATTTTGTAGGTGGAATTGTGGAACCCCCGTCCAGTATTTGCCCGGGGCAATCATACCAGTTTGAAGCGTATGGCGGAAGCACCTATTTGTGGTCGCCGGCGCAGTACTTAAACAACCCGAATGTCTTTAATCCAACTGCAACTGTTACTCAAAACACACAATTTACCTGTATTATCAGCGACAGTTGCGGTGTAGACACGGTTCAGGTTTGGTTGAATGTCTTTGGCGGTGCAGTCCAGATTTCGAATGATACGACCATTTGTATCGGCAATTCGGTTCCGCTCGAAGTAGAAGGTGTCACCACTGTTTTGTGGTCACCTCCTACGTTTTTGGATAACCCGAACAGTACTACTCCGATTTCTACGCCGACTAATACGATCACGTATACTGCAACCGGTACCACAGTTGATGGTTGTCAGCTGAATGAACAGGTAACTGTGACAGTGGTTTCGGATTTTCCGAGTCCGGTGATCCAGGATACATTGACTTATTGTCGAGGCTTGTCGGGAGAAATTACTGTGAGCGGAGCAGATACGTACGATTGGTCGCCGCCCGTTGATATTACCCCGATTTCGGGCGCAACGGTGACGATCTCTTCTCCGGTTGAGCGTTATTATTATTGTCTCTTCGGAAATGCCTGTGGTGCGGAACTTGATAGTGTTTATGTGAATATTGAAAGCGCCACGGTAAACGCCGGAAACGATACAATTGTTTGTCCCGGGCAACCGGCATTTATGTACGCGACTGGCGGAGTATCTTATGTTTGGAGCCCTGCAGTGAACCCGATTACAGCAAACGCTTTCGAGGTTTCGGTAGTGGCTCCGGTTGCCGGTTTTTATACCGTTTACGGAACAGACCTCAATGGATGTATCGATTCGGCGAAAGTCTTTATCGATCTGTTTCCAACACCTTTTATTCAAACCAATCCGGATGTTTACGCATTCATGGGTGAATCCGTTCAGCTTTCGGCTACAAGTACCACTCCTGGTCCTTATGTCTGGTCGCCTTCCGAGTACCTGAGTTGTGTGGTATGTGAATCACCGATCGCACAACCGGATCAGAATTTTGTTTACACAGTAACCTATACGGACGAAAATGGCTGTGAAGCTTCCGATGATGTAAAGATTATCTACGATCCGATTATTTACGTTCCGAACGCCTTTACACCCGGCGATAACGGCTTAAATTCCGAATTCTTCGCCGTAGGTGGAAACATCAAAGCATTTACGATTGATATCTTCGACCGTTGGGGGGAATTGATTTATACCGGCGACGCGTTGGACAAAGCGTGGGACGGAAGCTATAAAGGAAGACCTTGCCAGGATGGTGTGTATACCTGGAAAATCAAGTACTACGATTTTCTGGACAAAGAATATCAGTTGGTCGGACACGTTTCCCTGCTGAGATAACGGTATATTTGACTCTGGCCAATTATTCTCTCGTGTTTGATCTGGAATATTGTGTTCACGATCATCACACTTGTTATTTCGCTTGCCACAATGTGAGGATTAGGCAGTCACCAACAGTTCACATTTCATGACGCCATCGCGGTCAATTTCGGTCAATGTAATTGGTTGCAGCGTATTTACCAGCGAAGCATCAAACGGTACTTTTACTTTGACGTAATTTTCCGTAAAGCCAAGCATCATACCATTTTCTTCTTCTGCCTCAAACAAAACAGTTCGCTGTGTACCGATGTTTTGTTCATAAAATGCGCGTTTCTTTTTCTCCGAAAGAATGTGTAATTGCTGGCTGCGTTGTTTTCGGATTGCCTGCGGAACAGGATCTCCCAATTTGATAGCGGTTGTATTTGCGCGTTCCGAATACGTAAAAACGTGCAGGTAGGAAATATCGATGTCCTTCAAAAAATCCATTGTTTCCAGGAATTCTTCATCCGTTTCTCCCGGAAAACCAACAATCACATCAACGCCTATGCAGCAATCAGGACGAAGTGCTTTAATTGCTGCAACACGTTCGGCATACAATTCTCGCAGATACTTGCGGCGCATGGCTTTCAGCAAACGATTGCTTCCCGATTGCAACGGAATATGAAAATGAGGAACAAATCGTTCGGCTTCGGAAAGCGTAAAGGAAATGATTTCGTCTGTCAATAAATTGGGTTCGATGGAAGAAATCCGGAAACGCTCAATGCCCTGAACAACATCTAATTCTTTCACCAATTGAAAGAAATTTTCGTCGCCGCCCTGGCCAAAATCGCCGATGTTCACACCGGTGAGTACGACTTCTTTCACGGCAGTTTGAGCAATTTTTTCAGCCTCAAGTAATGTCTCGGCAACCGAAGCATTTCTGCTTTTCCCACGCGCCAGCGGGATGGTACAAAACGTACAAAAATAATCGCAGCCGTCTTGTACTTTCAGGAACGAACGTGTGCGGTCGCCCATTGAATGCGAAGGAATAAACGTGTTGGTTTGTTTGATGTGATCGTATTTCACCGTTGCAGCAGAAGCCTGCGCATCGCGCTCCTCCAGATGCTCCACAATGTTGAACTTTTCATTGGCCCCCAATACCAGCGAAACTCCCGGAATTCGTGAAATTTCCTCAGGTTTCAGTTGCGCGTAGCAACCAATTACGGCCACATAAACTTCCGGATTGATCTTAGTAGCCCGGCGCACTAGCTGACGACATTTTTTATCGGCATTTTCGGTCACCGAACAGGTGTTGATCACCAGTATATCAGGCGTTTCCTCGAAATCGACTTTCGCAAAACCGGCGTTTTCAAACAAGCGTGAAATAGTAGAAGTTTCAGAGAAATTTAACTTACATCCGAGGGTATAAAACGCTACTTTTTTGTACTGCTGCATGACGAGCCTGATCAAGAATTGGACCTGTCTTTTGGCAGACAGGGCACAAAGATAGAGCTTATTTTGGAAATAAAAGCTTCTTTTAACACCTTCAAAGCCATCCTTTCACGTGCTTTTTCAGTAGTTACAGCCTTCTTTCTGTTATATTTGTAATTAACGTGAGTTCTTATCCTTGACTCACGTTTAATTAAGCGATTATTCTATGAAACACACCCTCACGGTACAGTACGAAATCATTGAACACTGGTCTGAACTGAATGAACAGGAACAGTTATTGGTGAAAAAAGCGCAGGAAGCATCGTTAAAAGCGTATGCACCTTATAGCAATTTTCTGGTCGGAGCAAGTGTGTTGTTGCAAAACGGTGAGATCGTCACCGGAAACAACCAGGAGAATATTGCTTATCCTTCGGGCTTGTGCGCTGAGCGCGTAGCCTTGTTTTACGTTGGCGCCAATTATCCCGATCAGGCTGTTCAAACACTTGTGGTAGTGGCAAAAGGCACGTTGGTAAAACCAGAAGATTGTATTTCGCCTTGCGGTTCTTGTCGGCAAGTGATCGCTGAAAGTGAGTTCCGCCAAAAAAGACCTATCCGAATGATTTTGGTAGCGCAGAACGGTCGCACTTTTGTGTTTGATAAAGCGTCAGATTTACTCGTATTTCCCTTTGGAATGGATTGATAAACGATGAATGAGCAAAAAATAAACGATTGGCTTGCTTCCCGGAAGCAATTGCGTGAAAACAGGAATGCTGTTTCGTTGTTTGAAGCATTACGTTCCGGAAACAGGACTGCGCTCAGTTCATCGATTACGTTGCTCGAAAGTTCATTGGAAAAAGACCGCGAAATGGCCGCTGCGATTATTCGATTGTGCTTGCCTTTTTCGGGAAATTCAATGCGTATTGGCATTACCGGAGTTCCTGGAGTGGGAAAAAGTTCGTTCATCGAGCGGTTTGGAATGGAACTGATCAAAGAAGGAAAACGGCTTGCTGTTCTGGCAATCGATCCTACCAGCGAGCGCACCGGTGGAAGCATCTTGGGCGATAAAACGCGCATGCAGCAGCTTTCGCAGGAAGAAAACGCCTTTATCAGGCCTTCAGCAGCCGGAAATACGCTTGGTGGCGTGGCACGCAAAACCCGTGAAACGATTATTCTGTGCGAAGCGGCCGGTTACGATACCGTGTTGGTAGAAACTGTTGGAGTAGGGCAATCGGAAACGATGGTGCATTCGATGGTTGATTTTTTCCTGTTGTTGTTATTGGCCGGTGCCGGAGACGAATTGCAGGGCATCAAACGCGGAATTATGGAAATGGCCGATGGACTGGCTGTCACAAAAGCCGATGGTGATAACGACAAACGTGCTAAACTGGCACAACGCGAATTAAAAAATGCGATTCATTTATTTCCGCCGACCACATCGGGTTGGATTCCCGAAGTACACACCTGTAGTTCCGTGACCGGAGAGCAGATTGATGAAGTTCGTAACATGATTTTTCGCTTCGAGGAACATGCCAAAATCAAAGGAGCATTTCAGCAAAAGCGTAAGGATCAGGACCGTAACTGGATGCACGAAACATTGCGTTCGCTGCTGCTCGAAGGTTTGTATCTGGACCCTGTGATTCATCAGCGAATGCTGGAAATGGAAGAAGCTGTCAGGTCAGGAAAGATCTCAGCTTTCGAAGCGGCAGAATTTATTTATCATCTATACAAAAAGTAAGGATAAGGCATTATTTTTGCAGGCAACCGATGTCTGAAAAATAATAGAACATGTATTTCCGCCTAAGTCTTGCCGCCTTGTTATTGGCTTTTTCTGCCAGTGCCCAATTAAACCGTTTCCAAAAAGTTGAGTGGATTGTGCGTCCATCTGCTGGTTTGAATACTACTTTCCTTGTCGATTTTAAGTTAACGAGTACCAAAGGAAAGACAGTGTTAATTGAACACAATACGGATGTTTTCAAATGGGATGCGTTTACCTTCAAAAGTGATCGTCCGATCGGATTTAACTACGGTGTAGGATTTTATTACAACATGAATGATTTTGAAGGTGTTGACAGCATCCGGGTGGAAGCAACCTGCGAAAACGAAGCGCTAAATTCGGTGTTTTACATTCCTGTCAGGTATTGTATAGCACTTGATCTTGCTGAAAAAAAGATGGTTTTCAATGAATATTTTTCACTTGATTGGATCATGATCATGAATACAGGAGAGCGGTTTGGATATGATAAAAACTGGGTAAATCTAACGGGATTGATCAATGAATCGGATCCGAGATTTACGTTGGCGAACAATAATCTCAAAACCAATACCGCCGAACCATTTCGTTCCGGACTCATTCGATTCAGACATCCGAACCTGAAGCGACCGGTTTTTGAGTGGAAGATGCCGCTTGTGGTTTCCAATCAATTGAATCTTGATTTTTCGGGAGAGCCAGGCAGAGCAGGAAGAAACGGTCAAAACGGCACGCAACCCAGTCAATCGGGTGGTTATGGTGAGCCGGGCGAAAATGGATTGCCGGCAGAGAAATCCGTCACCGTTTTTGTGCGGTCCTATTCGTCTGATTCCATTCCGCTGGTGGAAGTGATTGCTATTTCCGATAACCGGCGCAAACATACGTTTATCAGCGCTGCCAACCCGAAAATAAACATCGATGCTTCCGGCGGACCAGGTGGTTCAGGTGGAAATGGTGGCAACGGGGCAAATGCGCAGCAAACTGAGAAAGCGTATGACCGGTTAAGCGGCGGATCGGGAGGCGTTGGCGGTTATGGCGGAAACGGTGGTAATGCGGGAACAGTTTTAATCCTGATTGACTCAAATCTGCGACTTACGGAAAGCAATTTTTTCGTGAATACAAATGGTGGAGATGGCGGTTCTGCAGGAAATGCCGGAACCGGAGGAACAAATGATCGTGGAAATGACGGTTTGTTAGTCCGTGCGTTGGTTCGCAACGAGCGGGTGTCAGGCACAACAGGACTTCCGGGTCGAACGGGTAATTCCGGTGTTTCGACCTTCCGTTTTGTCAATAGTGAATCGCTCGAAAACAAACTCAAAGAAACCGGCTTTAAGTAAAACAGTTAACTTTGGACCATGGAAGAAATCACATTTACCATCGAAGGCCCTTACATTGAGTTGCTGGCCCTGTTAAAGGCGACAAGCATCGCTCAAACAGGCGGACACGCGAAGTTTATCGTTGAAGACGGTGACGTTGTGCGCAACGGCGAGGTAGAAGAACGTAAACGGGCAAAGCTTGTTCCGGGTGATATTCTCGAAATAGGCGGAGAAATCCGGATTTTCCTGAAATGATTTTAATCCACAGTTGAATCAGGTAGTCATAAACTATTTGCCACGGATTTTCACAGATATCCTATTCAGTCGAAACACTATCAAAAGAATGCATAAGCATTCTTAGTCCGTGCTAATCAGCGACACCGTGCCAGCCTCAGGGTGATCTGTGGCTGCCTTTTTTTACTGTAATTTTGAAAGAAAAGTGGATAAATACGATGAGTCTAGAACAACTCCTGGAATTCCTTTTTTAAATACTCAATCGTGATTTCGGTGGGCAAAGTCCCCACTTCCGCTACGATCTCGAATATCTTTCCTGCCAGATCGGTTCCTGTAGAAGTAGCCTGCATTTGGTTTCCGGCAATATTGATGATCTTAATTGTTTCTTCTTTTGAATTACGCAACATTTCCCAGGCTTGTGGTGAAATAAATAATTGCTGCGAAACATTGTGATCGTATTCCTCACGAATGGCCTGCAACAAATCACTTTGCATACGTTTTGCCGGGTGGCCGGGATTGTGGAGGCGCATCACCAAACTTCCGGGGTGAATCCGTTCCATCAACAATACCGCACGCTGATAAGCATCCACACGTGAAGGCAGAAAAAACTCCTGTCGTGAACGTTTTAATTCAATTTGCAGGTGTCTCACTTCCTTTTCTGATTGTTTGCGAAGGAAAAAGTAAGCGGTATAAAACACACCGGCAGCAGGAATCACCACCAATACAATACTTAAAATGAGTTCTGTGACAGACATAATTGAATTTTTAATAAATATAGTTTTACAATCCGGATCAACGTTTAGATAATGCCTCTTTTAGGAAAAGTAACATTAAACAAACCGTTCGTCGACCTCCATAACATTCCCGCAATTTTTGCAGGTACGCATTTCTTCGGAAGCGTAAAATTCCCGGAAGCGGGAAATGAAATCGTGCTCGATGTTTTCCAGTGGAAAGCGATAATGCGCCAATTCGGTATTGCATTTTTCGCAAAACCAAAACAACCCGTCGCTCAGATCGGTTCCTTTTCGCACGCGTTCGATTACGAGTCCAACCGTGTTTTCTCCACGAATCGGTGAATGTGGAATATTGGCCGGCAACAAAAACATATCACCTTCTTTGATATGAATTTCTTTTGGTTTTCCTTCATGTTGAATGCGAACCATAATATCACCTTCGAGCTGATAGAACAACTCTTCGCTTTCATTGTAATGATAATCCTTACGTGCATTTGGCCCGCCAACGATCATAACAATGAAATCACCTGCCTCTTTGTACAAGTTTTTATTCCCGATTGGTGGTTTTAATAAATCGCGGTTTTCGTCGATCCATTGCTGTAAATTAAACGGAGCCATCATACGTATTCAATTTGTTTCAAAAATAACGGTTCATTTTGCCAAATGCAATCAAATAATACAAGAAAGCATGATAACCGCAATCAGAATCTCAATCATGCCCGGATTTAAAAAAACAAACCCCGCTGATCATGGACCAGCGGGGTTTTTATTGAGTTTTCCTATTGTGATTATTGAATCACTACGCGGAATACTTTTTCAGCCTGGTCATTAGAAAGCTTGATGAAATAAACACCAGTTTCCATGTTGTTCAGGTTGATTTCAGTTGTTTGAGCTGCTTTTACACCGTTGCTCACTTCTTTGATCAATCGACCGTTTGCATCTGTTACTACATAATCAAATGATTGTGTTGCATCAGAGGCAATAAATACGGTTCCTTCAGAAGGATTCGGGAATAAAGACACGCCGTAGAACAATTCGTCAGCCACTTCTAAGTAGTTACAAGTAGCAAGTACGTTCACTACAACATTTGCAGTATCATCCGGACACACACCGTTTCCGGCAATGTAATCGTAGTTGAACTGTCCTGCGATGTCAGAAGTAACAATAGCTGAAGAAGCGATTGCGTTGTTGCTTGGGTCATACCATGTACCGTTCAAATCAGCCGTACCAGTCAAACCAGACAACAAATCGATTGGTTCGTTACGACAAGCGGTGATAGAACCGTCGTCACCTGCATCAGATGGCGGGAACACGTGTACTTGTGTAATGATTGAATCGTAAGCACAACCATCGGTAACACGGTACTGGAAGTCGAAGATATCGTAAGCCAAACCTGTTGAAGTAAAGTCTGCACCATTGATACTTGCATTTACCGCAGCGATATCAGAAGACCATACACCACCTGCGTTGTTACCGCTTACGGTAGTAAACAAGTCGATGTCAGATCCTGTACAGATATCAGTAACCGAGTTAGCTGTACCCGCTTCCAAAACAATTGGAGTGATGGTAATGCTGTAGTTACCTGTAGCCGCTGTAAAACCATCCTGCATCAAATAGTAGGTATTGCCCGGGGTTAATCCACACACAGTGAAGTTAGGAGCAAGACTAGGACCATCGATTTCGTTATCGTTGGCAGCTACAAGAGAGAATGTTGCGAAATCAGCACAGTCAGTTACTTCGTAGATACCAATCTGACCGTTGTAGTTGATGGCATTCCCATTCACACGTACCGATCCTGTGGCAGGAGCAACGAATGTAAACCACGTTGTACCATTCAATGTTGAGTTTGTCCAACCGGTAGTTACCTGGGCACCGTCAGCTGGCGGCGCGATAGGAGCTTCATTCAATGAAACTGTAGCGCCTGTGTTGTTGAAGGTATAAAGAGTACCATCAACAGCTAAGTTTTCAGCAGCACAAACCGTGTCATTCGACAATGGCATCACCAAAGTGATTGGACCTGCATATGAAGAAGTATCGTTTGTACCAGCACAAAGCGCTTGTACGTATACTTCATAAACACCACCAGCCAATAGACCAGCATCAGGAATTGTATCAGCAAAGTTGATGCCTGTAGCTGGTACTTCCGTACCATCGTAAGCACCACCGTTTCCGGCCATTACATAACTGATGTTGAAACCAGTAACAGGGTAAGTAGAACTACTTTCAGTCCAGTTCCATGCTACTTCAAGAGAATCTACGTCAGTAGCACCAGTAAGGGTAGAAGGAATAGAACAGTATGGCAATGTTGTGAAGTTGAACAACAAACCAGGACTTGTTAAACCGTCAGCAGCACATTCAGAGTAGATGTATACATCGTACTCAGTCAATTGTGTCAATGTACCACCGAATGAAGCGTCAGAAGTTAAAGTAAGATCAAATGTATCAATAGCCTGACCAGCAATAGTAGGATCAAAACCTGCAAGACCATAAACAAGCGTCCAATCAACCTCACCGTACAAACCTGCATCCCAATCAAGGATTGCATCGTCAGCAAAGATCAATGAAGTTAAGTTTGTTGGGTTTGGACACAACTCGTTGTACAAGTGTACACAAGCATTCGTAGAAAGGTAAGTAGCGTTGTTGGTACTCACTACAACGTTTCCGTTAGGAGTGATCGCACCGATTTCAGCATCAGCACCATTGTCCCAAGCCACATTATTAAACATTACGTCCTGGTATACATAATATACATCACCACTTTCTTCTACGATCAACTCGAAAGTTGAACCGTCTGTAGCAGCAGGGAATGTATAGTGAGAAAGATCTTTCCACATGATGATCAACTGGCGGTTTGGAGCAACTCCAACACTTTCCCAGAATACGCCACCACTAGCCTCAGCTGTGTTCAAATCCTGAGCAAACGGGAAGAATCCGTTACCAAAAGCAGTGTATCCAACGTTACCTACAAGAGTGTTGAACAATACACCACCGTTGTTACCAACAGTAATTGTATTCACAGTTGTACCGTTAACGTTCCATGCCCATGGCAAAGTAACACCGGCTTCAGAGTCGTCTGTTAAGGCAAGGTCAGTACCACTTGTGCTGATGTCAACAAAAGCAGGACCACATTGGTTGTCGTATGTATAGAAACCAGGATCTGTAGCGAATGTAAAAGCAGCGGACGTATCAGAACCCGGAGCACAATCAGCAAATACGTAAAAATCATAAGATGTATTTGCTGTTAAAACGCCTGTAAGATTATAAGGGTTCGTAACAGCAGAAATTGTTATTCCTGAAGTTACAGGATCAAAACCGGTAGGACCATAAATGATTGTCCATGAACTTTCCGATCCCTGAGCTGTCCAGCCTAAAGTAGCATTGTAATAAGTGATGTTTGTTGCATTTAATGCAAGAGGCGCCGAAGGTTCTGCGACAATTACAGCAATTGGGGAACTTAATAACATTCCTGCATCGCGAATAACAACACTATAGGTTCCCGCAGTCAAATCGGTTGGAATTGGTCCGAAAGCACCACCATTAACTGAATACTCGAAAGGAGCAGTTCCACATTCAACAGTTCCGAGTGTAAATGATCCGTCATTCAATGCGTTACAAGTAGCATCAACAGGGATAAGTGCCGCATTTACGTCAGCCACATTTACAGTAACCAATTCAGTACCGGCACTATAGCAACCTCCCAGTTGAGAAGCAGCATAAAAACTATAAGAGCCATTCACAGCTGTAGGCAAAACGGATGTTCCGATTACTTCAAATGGTGATCCTGTACCAAGTAGGTTTCCACCGCTGGAAGCATCAAACCAAGCAGCAGTAGCAGCTACCGGAATTTGGTAATGAACAATCCCGTTAAACGTACGACCAGCATTTACACCACCAAACAACGAACAAAGTCCTGCACCTGTAGTAATTGTAAGGTCTGCATTACTATAGGTTGTTGCAAGGGATGAATACTGTGCATCATAATTCACATAGATAGCATATGTCGAGCTAGCCGGAATAGTTAAATCGGCAATATCAACGTTTGAGTTAGCCCCAGCAGTTCCTGTAATAGGGTACGTACCAATCAAGGTCCAAGCTCCCGCTGTAGTTTCACTACCCAAATAGGTTCCTGTTTTGTAATAAACGGAAACGTTTTGTGTATTGGTAACTTCGGGTGTAACATCCAAACTGGTTAATATTATTGAATTGGTGTTTGTAGTTATGTTGAACATATTTCCACCACTACAACCGTTTCCTCCAACTTGAGTTGTAGCCAACGAAGCATTTGTTAAAGAAAGAGCATTGGCCGAAATCATGGCACTTGATGCTCCTGAACAGATGTTCAAAACATTCGTTGTAACAGTTGGGTTAAGTGGAATTTGCGTATCTACAGTTACCGCAAGACCTGTTGTATTCGACCAGCACTGTGTCGCTGTTTCATAAGCAGCCACATAGTATGTTCCAGATGTTGTTGCATTGTAAGTAGCACTTGCATTTAACGAGTTATCTGTTCCACCCATTGTTGTTCCCTGCCAATAATATTCATAACCTACAGGAGCTGCAGTAACAGATAGTATTGATCCTGCAGGAGCACAAGAAGGATTTATATCTGCGGTTGGAGCAGGAGGCGCTGTTGCCAAAGGGAAATTACTTACCGTAATGGAAGATGAATTGTAAGACCAAGCTAACGTGACTGTATTATAAGCCCGGGCATAATAAGTTCCGTTGGCAAATACAGTGTAAGGTCCTACATACGGATCAGCCATGCTTGTACCGCTAGCTGATGTTTGCCAATACCAAGTGACATTTGCCGGAGGCGGACCTGCCAAATCAATATTTGTACCTAAATTACATGTAGGCGGTGTTGGATCTTGTGTAGGAGTTGGAGGAGTTGGAGGCGGACCTTCCCATGTAAATGTAAGACCGGAAGTAGGTATAATTGCTGTGGTTAATGAGCAATTTGCTGCATTTGTACCACCCGCAGTAGTTGCAGTCCAATCTGTTGTAGTTGTACGGTTGTTAAAGTCTGCATTTGAAGCACCTCTTAAACCTACCTGGCGTGTTCTATTCGTTGCATTTTGAGTAAATGAACCATAGACTACATGAATCAAATTCGTTGTTTCGTCCAGTCGAATTTGAAAATTAACATCGTCACCAGCTGCGTTCCAGTTTCTGTAACTGGTCCATTGCACAACCAGTGTACGGTTCGGAGCAATTCCAATTGTTTCGTAACGCAATTCTCCGGTAGTGGTATTCCCTTGAAGGTCACCAGCCAAAGCAGCAATAACATTGTTGGTTGTACCCGTTGAAATTGGCGTGTAAGAACTAGCAATGGTAGCACCTAATGCAATGAACCCATTGGATTGAGCACTGAATTGGGTATAGGTTGTTCCATCGTAAACGAAACTGAATCCGATATTCAGGGCATTGAATCCGGTATCATCATTTGTTGCAACTCCCAAGACGTTACCACCGCTAATAGGAGTGTAAGTCCCATTACTTTGGGAGAAAGTATAAGTAGTGCTAACTTGGCCTATTGCATCATTGCAATACCAAAAAAGCATCAATAGGGACAAAAACATGTTTATCCCACGTTTGTAATAATTTTTCATAAGCAAATATAATTTACTGCAAGACTAGTTGATTTTATGTTAATATGATGGTATTAATTTTCATTTGTTTGTTCTGAATTAACATTTCAACCTTTTTTTTGTTTAAAGAGGCCATTAAAATGAATATTTACACAGATCTATCGAATAAATTAAAACATCTGATTGTGATCAATTTTATATTGCCTCATTTTTGCAACTTCTTTTCATTCCTTTCTTTCATATTATTTTAATGTTTTTTGAGTTTCAATCGCTTTGGTTACTTTCGCAATGTGAATATGAATCTGACAAATAAAACGGCCCTTGTATGCGGGAGCACACAGGGAATTGGTAAAGCAGTTGCCATGGAGCTGGCCAACCTTGGAGCAACTATTGTATTGGTGGCGCGTAATGAAGAGAAACTCAAAGCTGTTGCGCAGGAACTTCCGTGTAATCAGAATCAAAAACATCGGTATCTGGCCGCGGATTTTACAGATATAAATGCTCTAAAAAGTATTCTTGCAGCATTTGTCGATACCGGGAATAAAGTAGATATTCTGGTAAACAATACTGGTGGTCCGAAAGGTGGTCCTATCTTGGATGCCGATATTTCTGAATTCATTGATACATTTAATCAGCACCTTGTTTGTAACCACCTGCTGGTTCAGGCCCTTGTGCCAGGTATGAAAGAACTTGGCGGAGGAAGGATCATCAATATTATTTCGACCAGCGTGAAACAACCACTTCCGAATCTGGGAGTTTCCAATACTATTCGTGGTGCCGTAGGAAACTGGAGTAAAACACTGGCTACCGAATTAGGGAAATTTAATATTACCGTTAATAACGTATTGCCGGGTGCTACCAATACCATTCGTTTGCAAAGTATAGCCGAAGCAAAATCAGGGAAAACGGGCGAATCTGTAGCCGATATTTTTGATGAAATGGCACATGAGTCTCCGATGAACCGTATTGCTCAACCCGAAGAAGTGGCCGCCGCTGTAGCGTTCCTTGCTTCTCCTGCAGCAAGTTATATCAACGGAATCAATATTCCAGTTGACGGGGGAAGAACAAAATCATTGTAAAATAAAGATTACCGGATCAGGATAACGTGGCCGTAAATCGTTTCCTCGATATTGGAACGGGTCACGTACGTAATCTTATAGGTATAAGTTCCATCCTGAGAGGAAAGTCCTTTGTACGTTCCATCCCAGCTAAAATCAACAGCATCGGATGAATAAACGACTTCGCCCCAGCGATTGAAAATCCAGACTTCCAATTCGGAAATATTAATTGTGCTGGCATCAAATACATTGTTGAAACGATTTCCATCCGGTGTGAATGCATTCGGAACATAAATCCAGTATTCTTCCAGAATTGTGATCGGTTTTGAAATGGTATCGGTACAACCCAATTCGTTTGTAGCGATGAGCGTTACCAAATAGGTTCCTGGATCTTCATATGTATTATTCGGATGTACAACTGTTGATTGCTCTCCGTCGCCAAATTCCCACTGATAAGAAATCCCGCCTTGTGTTGTGTTTTGGAAAGTAATCGGCAAATCTTCAAACAGCGTGTGGCTGGAAATATTAAAATCAGCTATTGGCTTTACAACAGTAACTGAGGTAGAACCATTCACCGTAAACGTCTGGCACTCGTCTGAAACGATAACATTATAGGTCGTGGTTGTATTGGGAGCCACAGCTACAGATGAAGTTGTTTCTCCAGAATGAGGCCACAAATAATAATACTGGCCATATCCGCCGACAGCAGTCACGGTTAACGTTACAGGTTCATAAGGACAAATAGTTACTGCGGGTGACATGGTTAATGTCAATGGCAGACTTGTAATCGTGTAATTAATAGTCACCGTTTCCGATTCGCCGCATTGATCCGTTACTAAAATGGTATAAGAAGTAGATGTTGAAGGAACCACTTCGGTGGTAGAATCGTTATCGAACGTAACACCGTCTGCATCTGTCCATACATACGTGAAATTTCCGGCGCCCCCCGATGGTGTAGCAACCAATGTAGCGGGAACATAGGGACAGATTTCAACAATGTCAGGAGTTGTTGCAAGCGTCAATGGCTCATAAACAGGGACATCTACCGTTCCTGAGCCGGTTGCTGTTTCTCCCAGGCAATTGTCTGTTACTGAAACAGTATAGGTTTGCGAACTTGATGGTGACACAAAAATGGAACTGGTTGTTTCACCCGTACTCCACAAATACGTATAAGGGCCTACACCTCCTGTTGCATTGGCAATTAATTCTACCGGCTGGCCCGGACACACTACATCAGAATTTTCAACTATAACCGCTACCGGTTGCAGGTCATTGATTTTTAAATTCACTTCCAGCGGATTGGAACCACCACAGGGATCAGGAACGTCAAAGATCATATCCAATGTTTCGATTCCTTCGGATAAAGCATCCGAGAACGCATTCAACGTGAACTGAACGGTTGTTTGACCAGCGGCAAAAGTGACACTGTTCGGGATGTTGGTATAATCAACTCCTTCAGTGGCTGAACCGGTTACACTGATAGGAATAGTGAGCGGAACAGAAGAATTGTTTGCTCCGCGGGTAAGCGTAACAGTTGTTGTTACACATCCTTCCGCCATTGTTTCGCCATCGTTAAAGGCGTCGTATGACATGGCATAATCAACCGAAACCGGAACTTTTGATGTCAAACTATTTGCTTCCAGGAAAATTCCCGAATCGAGAATACCATCACCGGCATCTGCGATCGCGATCACCAAATGATATGTTTGTCCGCATTGAACGCGCGAAACAGCTTCCAATACCCGGGTAAAACCATCGTACTGAATATACGTATTACTTCCGTTATAAGGACCGTTATTACCATCACCATTGTAAACGTAATATGCACAATTGGTACAAGGTCCTGAATTTCCAGGCCCGTTATTGACATTGTTAATTGCAACCGCGGCTCCATTTGGTAACCGGGCTATGTTTTGCAATCCGGAAATTCCGGGGCCAGAAATAAAGAAGGCAAAAACGTCATTAAATGTTGAACCGACATATTCCGGATATTCTTCCGATCCGAAAACGTATTTGAAACGAACTGTATCTGAATAAGGAACAAAATCGAATTCTAAAATGGCTGTATTATAGGTTTGTGTTCCGCCGATGAGATTAGACAATTGGCTATATCCGCCCATGCCGTTATCGACACCCGAACCACTTGAGTTGTTTGGACCCTGTGGACCATCTCCGTTGTTGTAGATAGTACCAGTTGTCATCACAATTCCTTCTGTAATTCCGAGGTTGGTACCCGCAGCATTAAAATGCCCGATAGCGTTGGAAGTACCTGAATAGTTAATGTTTGAAACTGTAACACCCGGACCTAACAATACATTTTGGACCAGCGCACCAGGACTCATGGAACTGGTTGTCAGCTGCGACCAAACGCCTACAGGGAAAAAAAGGAATATGAAAAACCAACCTCTCATAGTTCTTAAACGTAAAAAAAAGTGTTTCGTTGTCGCAACACTTACAAATAATGAACCAATTTCGTGTTCTACTGATTCAACGGTAAAAATTAGCAAATAATTGGTAGTAATTAGCTCTGTAAACGGAAATTAACACAAATTGGTTACGAACAGTTTTACAACACTACCTGAATCGGATTGCTTTCGCCGGAGAAATACGGGTAATGACAATAGAAGGAATGAGTAATGCCAGTACGCAAATAACTAAGGTTAAGCCGTTTAAGAAAAGTAATTTGAACGGATCAAGGTAAATGGGAACCTGTGTGAGATAGTACACTTTTGCGTCCAGTTTCAGGATCCCGAATTGGATTTGTAACAAGCTCAAACCTATCCCGATGAGATTTCCCCAGATCATTCCTTTTAAGATCAATCTTCCACCCTGAACAACAAACAATTTTTGGATGGTCCAATTGGTTGCTCCAATCGATTTCATGACACCTATAAAATTGGTTCGCACCAAAATCAATACAAGCAGAGCCGAACCCATATTGATGATTCCGATAATAAGCATCAGGATCAGGATGATGGCCATGTTCAAATCCAGGAAACCAAGCCACACAAACAATTCGCTTTGGTGATCTTTAATGCTTTTCACTTCAAGCTGAGCTTGCGATTGATTGGTAAAATGAACTGTTTTTGAAAGCTTTTTCTTCATTTCATCAAGCTGGTTCCAATCTTCCACCATCAATTCATAGCTGCCAATGTAATGATGCGAACTTCCTTTTCCGGGAACTGTATGAAATGTTAATGTTTTACTTCCCGCGTTCATGCTGAATTGATATCCTTCATCATCAAGGTAGGTGCGCGGCAAAATTCCGTCTTCCAACCGGTAACTGCATGGTGCGTAACGATCACCTGTCACTTTGATGTGCAGGTAAGCTGTATCGGGCATCGCAGTTTCTCCCAAAGGCGCATCCTCACTCCCGACGGGTTCATTTAGTTGTGACCAGTAATCAGCTGCAATAAGACGAATGGTGGTGTCTTTGACGGGACAAAAATTAAAACCCTGGTATTGTTCGAAACCTTTTCCCCAATCATAACGATGGTTTCCGTTTCCGCCGGTGACATCTCCGCGGATAATGATTTCACCGCTTGCCAGCGTATCGTCAATTGAAATGGAAGCTTGAATTCCCCAATCATTGAGTTTTTGAACCTGCCGGAGATTGCAGAAGATGATTTCTTTATCAAAATCTTCCAGGCCGGTTTCATAAATACCAACAATCTTGAAATTGCGTAAAATAGGTTGTTGTTTGACGAAATATGCTTTTGCCGTATCCCCTAATTTATAATGTAAATCATTGCAAATCCGTTTGGAAATAAGAATTTCTTCCGAGTCAGAGTTGCTGAAATCGGGAAGACGCCCCGACTTCAAATGGGCTTTCATAAAAGTCCAGTCATATTGCTGATTAACACCTTTTAGCACAACGCCTAAAATTTCGCGCTGATCTTTGGCCGACACAGATTGGAACAAAGCGGGCTTGTAAGCAACAGGCTGAATATGAGTTACACCCTTTGCGGAACTGACCATGTCTGTAAAAGAAGTATTAATGCGAAGCGGCGAACTTTCGTACAAAGAACCTTCCCCACGATTTTGAATGGAAATATGCGATCCAAAACCTATAACTTTGTGGCGCACTTCTTGCTGGAAACCATCGACAACGGCTATTGTGATAATATTTACTATCATTGCAAGCGCAATACTGATAGTAGCTATACGCGTTATAGGTCGTGCGACTTTTTTACCCTTATCCGCCTGATTAGCCGGATCAACAACATGCTGTTTTTGAAGCTTACGAGCAATGAAAAATGTAAATTTCCACGAACCATTCATACTGGCACGAAAGTACGGAAAGCTTTTGTGCCTGAAAAGCCTTTTGGTGCTTTTCCTTGCGAGTTGTGGATCGCATAGGGTGACCGAGGAAAAAAACGAGATTCCGATTCAGTTTGAAGAGCAGATTATTCACTCCGACGAGGAAGAAATCCGTGAACAGGAAGTGAACCGTGCTAAAATGCCGGATCTTCAGCTGGGGAATGAGCGCATGCCCTTGTACCTGGATTCGCTTCGTGGAAGAAGGGTGGCTATCATTGCCAATCAATCATCATTGGTAGGTGATCGCCATTTGGTAGATACATTACTTTCGCTGGGAATTCAAATTCAAAAAGTATTTGCGCCCGAACATGGGTTCCGCGGAACAGCTGACGCAGGTGAAA